>JBEAQA010000169.1:0-2578 GCA_041164105.1 Bacteroidota bacterium
AAATCCTTCTTGAGCTGGCGCGCGCTGAAGCCCTGGCCGGGCAGCGTCCGGACGTAGTAGCTGAACTGGGCGTTGCTTCGCTCCGGAAACTCAATGGCTGCGCCGTCCACGTAAACTTGGCCGTGGCGCACCTCGAGCGTATCGCCCGGAACCCCCATGCAGCGCTTGACGTAGTGGTCCTTTTTGTCGGCGGGGCGGCCCGGATCCTGCGGAAAATTGAACACCACCGCGTCGCCGCGCTCCACGTCGGCTAAGCCCGGCAGGCGCAAGTAGGGCAGCTGAATCCAGGTCAGGTAGCTGGGCACGTTCGCGAACGGAATCACGTTGTGCATCAACGTAATGCTCAGGGGGGTATTCGGCATGCGCAGGCCGTAGGCCACCTTGCTCACCACCAGGTAGTCGCCCACCATCAGCGACTTTTCCATGGACGACGTCGGAATGTTAAACGCTTCAAACGTCATCATGCGGATGGTTCCGGCTGCGACCACCGCCCAGAGTACGTGGTTTACCCACAGCGGCATGCGGCGACGAATGTCGTCGTTGCTGCGGGTTCCGCGCTCCAGCTTGGCCGTGTAGTTCAGGTAACCCAAGTAGAGTCCGCCCGTGGCGGCCGTCAAGAAAATGTGCTTGTTCTGGCGAAATCCAAACATGTGCAGCGTTTCGTACGCCAGCACCAAGGCCATCGCGTTGTCCACCACGGGGATGTAGGCCAATATCGTCCACCACCAAGGGCGGTCCGCCACTTGGGTCCACACGTAGGTGCGGTAGACGGGCACGAAGGCCTTCCAGGTCGGAATTCCGGCCGCCTTAAAAAAGCGCCAGGTTATCGCGGCCCCATACAGGTTGAGAAGCAGGTAGTAGAGTAGGTATTCCATAATCGCTTAAATCGCTTTATTCGCTTAACGGGGCTCGTCGGCGCCGGGCCGGAGCCAGGACGCGTAGATTCCGTAGTTCTTGGCAATGCGCTCCACCTCGCCGGCCATGAGCTCGGGGGTGATGTCTTTGACTTTTTTGGCCGGAACCCCCGCGAACACCGACCCCGCCGGAACGTGCGTGCCCTCAGTGAGGACGGCGCCCGCGGCTACAATGCTGCCGGATTCGACCACGCAGCGGTCCATCACGATCGCCCCCATGCCAATCAGCACGCGGTCGTGCAGCGTGCAGCCGTGCACCGTCGCGCCGTGGCCAATGCTGACCTGGTTGCCGATGGTGGTTCCGTGCTTTTGGTAGGTGCCGTGGATGACCGCGCCGTCTTGGATGTTGACTTCGTTGCC
This sequence comes from Bacteroidota bacterium, assembly GCA_041164105.1. Lineage (GTDB taxonomy): Bacteria > Bacteroidota > Bacteroidia > Flavobacteriales > Schleiferiaceae > TMED14. The sequence goes on from JBEAQA010000169.1 coordinate 1,275, forward strand.
GATGCGGATGAAGTTCACGTCGCCGCGCACGACGGCATTGAACCAAATCGAGCAGCCCTCACCCATCGTCACGTCGCCCACTACGGTGCAGTTGGGCGCCAAAAACGTGGACTCAGGAATCTGCGGGTGCGTGCCGCGGACGGGCAAAATCAGGGGTTCCATGCCCGAATTTACGCCGGAACGACGTCGTCGACCAGCGTCGGCAGCATGCGCTGCAGAATGTTCTTGATGCCCTGCTGCAGCGTCAGCGTGCTCGAGGGGCATCCGGCGCAGGCGCCCTGCAGCTGGACCTTGACAATTTTGTTTTCGTAGCCGGCAAACACGATGTTGCCGCCGTCCTGGGCCACTGCGGGCTTGACGTATTCTTCGAGGATATCGATGATGCGCGCCTCAATGCCGTCCTCGGCGTAGGCCGGAACTTCGTCCGCGGCGTCCGCATGGGCCGGGGCCTTGGGAGCCGGGGCCGCCGTCAGCACCGGCTTGCCCTCTTGAATGTGGTTCAGGATGAACTGGCGCAGCTCCTGGGTCACCGCGTCCCATTCCACCACGTTGTACTTCTCGACGGCCAAAAAGTTGGTCGAGATGAACACGTTTTTCACAAACGGAAAATTAAACAGCGCCGCTGCCAGCGGGCTGATTTGAGCCTCTTCGATGTTGGCAAACTCCACGTGATCAACGTCGATCAGGCGCTTGTTGGCGACAAACTTCATCACCCCGGGATTCGGGGTCATTTCGGCATAAACGGATACGGGTACGCGCTGAATTTCCATAGGATTGCAAAGGTACGGCATGGTACCTTTGGACCTCGTTTAATTCACATACCGTGCCGCACATGCTGCCCCGCGTCAATCCCACCCAAACCTCGGCCTGGAAGGCCCTCGAAGCCCACGCCGCCGCTACCGCCGACCGCCACCTTCGCGACCTCTTTGCCGCGGATTCCGCCCGTTTTGACCGCATGCACGTGCGCCTCGACGACCTGCTGCTGTTTGACTACGCCAAGCACCGCGTGGACGAGACGACGCTCGACCTGCTGGGCCAGCTTTTCGAAGAATGCGGCGTAGCCGAGGGCTTCCGCGCCCAGCTCGGCGGGGTTGCCATCAACGAAACCGAGGGCCGCGCCGTGCTCCACACCGCGCTCCGCTCCTCTTCGACCGAAGCCCTTCTCGTCGACGGCGTGGACGTGCGCCCCCTCATTGCCCGCGAACGCGAGCGCATGCTCGCCTTCGCTGAAGCCGTGCGCCGCGGCGACGTCCGCTCGGCCTCGGGCGAAAAATTCAAGCACGTCGTCAACATCGGCATCGGCG
>JBEAQA010000170.1:0-2602 GCA_041164105.1 Bacteroidota bacterium
ACATCGACGACTATGCCCACCACCCCACAGAACTGACCCGATTCATTGAGGCGCTGCGGGGCATGTTTCCGGGCGAACAAGTGGCCTTGCTCTTTCAGCCCCACCTGTACAGCCGGACTCGGGACTTTGCCGCGGGATTTGCCGAGGCCTTGGCCAAGGCCGACATCGTGGGCATTTTGCCGATTTACGCCGCCCGCGAACGCGCCATGGCGGGCGTCGACAGTGGCATGCTGGCGGCCCGCATCCCGGGCGCGCAGCTGGTGGCCTACGACCGGGGCGCGGAATGGCTGGCGAGCCAGCCAGCCACCGTGCTGGCCACGGTGGGCGCGGGCGACATTGACCGCCTGGTTCCGCACGTCGAACGCCTAATCCTCGACCGCGCATGAAACCCTGGATGCGCAAAACCGTACTGATTACCTCGTGGATCGTGGGATTCGCAGGGCTCGGCCTGGGCGTCTGGGTCGCGGCGCAGCCCCGCGGAAGCGCTGTGGTGACGGGGCACACGGTCCGCATCCACCAACCGGCGGATCAGGCCCTTTTGGTCGTGGCCGACTTGGCCCCGGAGTTCCGCGCCGCAAACGCCCCGTGGACGGGCAAAGCGTCAAAAGAAATCAACATTCCATTGTTGGAAGAAAAGCTGCGCGCCAATCCCTTCGTCGAAAACGCCGAGGTATTTTCAACGTGGGATGGTAGAGTCCAAACAGTCGTGAAGCAAAAACAAGCCAAAGCCCGCATTGTCAGCGGATTACAAAGCGTCTACGCAGACGCTTCGGGGAACGTTTTTCCCCTTTCGGCGCACGACAGCCCCCGACTTCCGCTCGTTTCGGGCGTGACCACCGCCCGCGAAGTGCGCCAAGCACTTAAACTTTTGGACCGCGCCGCCCAGCATTCGGCCTTTCCGAAGGGGTGGTACGCCCTGGATTTCGACGAAAAAACGGGGTTTACGGCGTTTCCGGAATGGCATCCGCACCGCATTGTGTGGGGCGACGCCCAAGACTTTGCCGCCAAGGCCCACCGAAGCAAGGCGCTGTACGCCTACGCGCTTCAGAACCAATTTATTGACCAATTAGACCGCGTGGACGTGCGCTTTGCCGACCAAGTGGTCTTTACGCGAACTACTACACCCTCAGCACCATGAATACGAACCGAATTGCCGTAGGCCTCGACATTGGCACGACCAAGATTGCCGCCCTGGTCGGACGCTACGACGCGCACCAAAAGCTCGAGATTTTGGGCTACGGCACCGCCCCGAGCCTGGGCGTTCAGCGCGGTGTGGTGGTCAACATCACCCAGACCATCGAGTCGATCCAGCAGGCCGTCGCCGCCGCGCAGGCCGACTGCGGCATGGACATTTCGGGCGTAGTCGTGGGCATTGCCGGCCAGCACATCCGCAGCCTTCAGCACAGCGACTACATCACTCGGGCGGATTCCGAAGAAGTTATTGACGACGCCGACCTCGAGCGCCTGATCGAGAACGTGCACAAGCTGTCGATGATGCCGGGCGAAGAAATCATTCACGTGATTCCGCAAGAGTACAAGGTCGACGGCCAAGGCGACATCAAAGAGCCGCGCGGCATGTACGGCGCCCGCCTCGAGGCGACGTTCCACATCGTCGTGGGCCAGGTTACCAGCATCCGCAACATCGCGCGCTGCGTCAAGTCGGCCGACCTCGACCTCAAGGCCATCAACCTCGAGCCGCTGGCCAGTGCCGAGGCCGTGCTCAGCCAAGAAGAGAAAGAGGCCGGCGTGGTGCTCGTCGACATTGGCGGCGGAACCACCGACATCGCCATCTTCAAAGACGGCATCATTCGCCACACGGCGGTGATTCCCTACGGCGGAAACATCATCACCAACGACATCAAAGAGGGCTGCAGCATCATCGAGAAGCAGGCCGAGCAGCTCAAGGTGAAGTTTGGTTCCGCGTGGCCCGGCGAGAACAAAGAGAACGAGATTGTTTCGATTCCGGGACTGCGCGGCCGCGACCCCAAAGAGATCAGCCTCAAGACGTTGAGCCGCATCATTCACGCCCGGACGACCGAGATCGTGAACGCGGTGTTTACCGAAATCAAGAATTACGGCTACGACCAGCCGACGCGCAAGCTGATTGCCGGCGTGGTGATTACGGGCGGCGGAAGCCAGCTCAAGCACGTCAAGCAGCTGGTGGAATACCTCACCGGAATGGACACGCGCATCGGCTATCCGAACGAGCACCTCGCGGCGCTGCCCTCGGACCACGCGCTGAACTCACCGATGTACGCTACGGCCGTGGGCCTGCTGATGAAGGGCCTCGAGGGCCGCGAAATCGAGGGCTTCGTGCGCGAGGCCGCGGACGCATCCTTCGAAGCTGCTGAAGCCCCCGCCGACCTTTGGGCTGCGCCCGTCGAAGAAGCTTCAGCCCCGACGGTTGAGGTGGAGCGCATGCCTTCGGAAGAAGCCGAAGAGGTGCTGGCCGAGGCACCCGAAGCTCCGACGACCGAAGCTAAAAGCAAGGGCAAGAGCGACTTTTTCAAGCGCTGGGCCGACGGCTTTTTGAAACTTATTGACGACAACGACCTGAAATAATCCTATGGACATCAATCCTTTAGATTTCGACCTTCCGAAG
>JBEAQA010000171.1:0-2987 GCA_041164105.1 Bacteroidota bacterium
CGGCCATGGCCTTGGGCCTACCCGCCGCCTGGTTTCTTTGGAACCGCCACCACGGAATCCAGCGCAACCTCAGCCTCGCCCTTGGGCTCACTGTACTGGTCGCCATCGTCGTGCTGCGCACGCGAAGCATTTGGTTGGGACTTGGCCTGTGGGCGGTAGTTGCGGTTTTGGTCAACCGGTCTTCGTGGAAGGCCTTGGGCGGCGCGGCGCTCCTTGGGGCCGTAGTGCTCGGCGGCGTCCTGGCCCGACCCAAGGCGCGTGAAGCCCTGGTCGACCCCACCAACCTCCGCATTCGCGAAGTTTTTTGGGGGCACTCCCTTCAAATGCTCGACGCTCATCCCGGGACCGGGGTTGGCGCGGGCCAATGGCGCGTCCACTTCCCGGGCTACGGCCTTCAAGGAATGAATCCGTCCGTGGCCGAGGGCGTCACGGCCGAAGTGCGTCCGCACAACGACGCGCTCTGGCTGGCTTCCGAACACGGCTATCCTGGACTCATCGTTTGGGCGGCACTTTGGCTGGGGCTCGGGCTGAGCATCATAGCGCTTCGGCGGGAGCCGGGGGCCGCGTTTGTGGCCGGCATGGGCCTCGTGGTGTTCGTCTACAGCATGTTTGAGTTCCCCCTAGAGCGCGCTGCCGTCTGGATTCCGCTGATGCTCGGGGCGGGCATGCTTCGGCCCGACCGCTCCACCCCCCTCGCCAAGCCGTTAACCCTGGGGTTGACGGGGCTTACGGCGGTTCTGCTTGGCACCTATGCGGTCGCGGCGCAGCGCGGAATTTCCGCCGAAAAAACTTACGAAAACCTGCTGGCCCTCAACGCCCGCCAAGACGCGGCCAACCTGCTTCCGGCTGCCAAATCGGCGCAAAACGCGTGGACCGAACTCGACCGTTTTGGGAACCCCGTACCCTATTTTGCCGGAATGTCCGCGCTCTTTCTCGAAGCCCAGCGCGGACCGATCACATCGTCGAGTTTTGCAGAAGCCGAAGGCTACTTTCGCGAAGCCCTGGCGCTCCACCCCCACCATGTCGTCACGTGGTACCAGCTTGGCAACCTGTACCGCTACCGCGGCGACGCAGCCCAAGCGGAACAGGCCTACCGCGAACTCTTAACGCGGTCCAAGCGCCACCCCGGAGGGCAAATGCACCTAGCCCACGTCCTGCTCGCCCAAAACCGACCTGAAGAAGCCGCGGCCACGCTGTTTTCCGCCTTTGGCGACGCCGCCTACTACGCCCAACCGGACTACCGCAACGCCGTCGTACAAGCCCTGCGCCAGTGCCCCGACCGCGTGGCCATGAAGGGCGTGCAAAACGTCCTCAACCAGCGCGCCGCGCTCGACGATCAAGGGCTATTCGCGGCCTTTTTGGCCGAAAAACAAACGTGGCTCTAAGCGTTTAACCGAGTACGACGCGCACGGGGCAGTGGTCGCTGCCAAACACCTCGTTGTGGATTTCGGTCGCTGAAACCGAATCCATCAGGCGCTTCGACACGACGTGGTAGTCCAAACGCCAGCCGATGTTCTTCGCCCGGGCGCCGGACCGCATACTCCACCACGAATACTTGGCCACGCCTGGATTTTGCTCGCGCCACGAGTCCACGAATCCCGCGTCGAGCAGGTGCTGAAACCCGTCGATTTCGCTCTGGGTATAGCCCGGCGTCTTGTTGTAGTTGGACTGCGGATTGCTCAAATCAATCGGCTTGTGGGCCACGTTCAGGTCGCCGCACAGCACCACCGGCTTTTGAGCGTCCAAACCCGCCAAGTAGGCCGTCAAATCGCGGTCCCAGCGGGCGCGCTGCGGAATCCGCGACAAATCGCCCTTTGAATTGGGCACATAGGTAGTCACGACAAACACGTCGTCAAACTCCGCCGTGATGACGCGGCCCTCCCCTTCGTGCTCCTCGACGCCCATACCGTAGGCGACCCGCAACGGCTCCACCTTGCTGATCAGCGCCGTGCCTGAATAGCCTTTTTTGTCGGCCTCGTGCGCGACAACGTGGTAGCCTTGTCCGCCAAGCACCTCTTTGGCCTGATCGACGGTGCACTTAATCTCCTGAAAACCCATCACATCGGGATTCAGGTCGCGAATAATGTCGTGCAGGCCCTTGCCCGCTACGGCCCGCAGGCCGTTTACGTTCCACGAAATAATGTTCATAACCCGAAGGTACATTACCTTAAGTGCATGCTTCGGATCCTACTTTGGTTTTTTGCGGGCGGAATCCTCACCGCGTGCACCACCCGCCGCACGGAGCACTACGCGCTGGCGCAGAACCCCAGTGTGCTGCATTCCGCCACGCTGCATCGCCGTCCGAGCGGTGCGGCCTTTAAGCAATCCTATCCCGGAATCACCAACTGGGTGGGTATGGACCGCCTCGGAAATCTTCGCCGCCACCAGCTCGCTACAGGCGAAGGCATCCAAACGTCCTACGTGGACCGAGGTGAACTCGTTCTTCCACTGGGGCGCGTTCCTGCACCGCAGGACCTCAAGCACCTCAGCAGCCTCGCCGTGCTTCCGCTGCTTGTACCCGAGCTCCAGCGGCTCGCCCAAGATGCTCGCTACGACCACCCGGCCAGCACCGCCCCAGCGGGCGACCTTGTCGAAGTGGAATGGATCTGCACGCGGCGCACGTCCACCGAACGCCACTACGTGGCCCGCTACGAGGTCACTACGGCTGAACTCCGCTACGAACGCCGCTTCGGCCGCTGGCGCTTGGCCTCAGCCGAGTACAGCGAACGCGAATTCGTGCAGCGCTGGAACCGGATTCCGCAGCGCTAACTGCCTTACATGTTGCGGCGGTACTGACCGCCCACCTCAAACATGGCGTCGGTCATCGACCCCAGCGAGCAGGACTTGGCCGCCTCCATGATCGCGTCAAACATCGGCTGGTTCGACAGGGCCGCCGTACGGATCGCGTCCAGGGCCGACTGTGCTGTGCTCCCCCCCACGACCGCGAGGCGCTCGACGGTGGCAATTTGGCGCTCCTTCTCGTCGAC
>JBEAQA010000172.1:0-2850 GCA_041164105.1 Bacteroidota bacterium
ATTTGGCGCCCGTCCACCTCCACGACGGGGGTGAGCTCGCCCATGGTTCCGGTGCCAAACGCCTCGTCGGCGGTGTAGAGCTCGGTGAGCGACAGGTCGGTTTCGGCGGTCGGAATGCCCAATTCGCGGCCCAGTTCCAGCACGATGCCGCGGGTAATCCCCGGAAGGCAGTTGGTCGCGTGCGGCGTCAGCAGGTGTCCGCCGCGCACCGCGAAGATGTTGGTGCCGTTCATCTCGGCCACAAAGCCGCGCTCGTCGAGCATCAGCGCGTCGTCGGCTCCGGCCACGTTGGCCTGAATTTTGGCCAAAATATTGTTAATCAAGTTGTTGTGGTGGATTTTGGAATCCACAAACTGCGGGCTGTTGCGGCGAATGGCCGAGGTCACGACGCGCACTCCGGCGGCGTTGTCGTAGACAGGCTTCTTCCATTCCGCCAGCACGATGAGCGTGCAGCCCTTTTGGTTGAGGCGCGGATCCATGCCCGACGTGATTTTTTCGCCGCGCGTCAGCGTGAGGCGCACGTGGCTGTCGCCGCGCATTCCGTTCGCTTCCAGTGTTTTAAACAGGGCGGAGCGGACTTCGTCCCGCGTCGGCACGTTGGCGAAGGCCATGGCGTGGGCCGAGGCAAACAGGCGGTCCAGATGGTAGTCGAGGGCAAAAATGCCGTTGGCGTAGACGCGAAGGCCTTCCCAGACCGCGTCGCCGCCCTGCACGGCGGAGTCAAACACGCTGACTTTGGCCTCGTCGCGGGCCCAGAGGCGGTCGCCTACCCAGATTTTTAGGTTGGCATTTTGGGGGTTAAACGTTTGAAGCATTTCAATCGAGTTAAAAGGTGAGCGCGGAGCGCGAAAGCAGGGCGAAGCGCGGAGCGGCCTCTTCCGCCAAGGCCTCAAGGGCGTCGGGCATACGGGGCGGCTCCGCCGAAGGCGGGCCAAAGCCCTGGGATCGGTGAACTTGAGCGTACCAGTGCGGCGCCCAAACGCCGTCGTAGGGCTTGGGGCCGGCGGGCCAGCGCAGCTGTTCGGGGCGGAACTCCAGGTCGAGCTGCGCACAGACCGCACGAAATCCCTGTTCGGGATTGGCCAGTAGCTGGTCGGAATCCACCACCACGTACCGCGACCCCAGCACCTGAAGCTGTGCCAGAGCGTCGAGCTGCTCCTGGAGGGCCACATCGCGCAGCTGCACGTCGGGCACCACTTTGGCAAAGGACGCAATCACCTTGCGCGGGCTCCGGATCCAAAAAATATGCTTCCAGCCCGCCGAAGGCGAAAGGTCCAGCCCATCCATGTGGTGGGCCATGTTTTTGATGTAGGTTGGGGCATTTAGCCCCTGGAGTTGGCGCCAAACGTCTTCGGGCTGCACCGGCTGACTGGCTAAAACTTCGTCTCGACCCGGGTGGTCCGCGCCGGTCCGCGCCAAGTAGGCCGCATAAAAGGGCTCGTCGACCACGGCCCAACCGGGACGCTGCGCGAAGCTGTACATCAACGCGGTTGAAACGTTTCGGGGACCCGAAAGGGCGTGCACAACTTCCATCGCAAACGAATGTACGGGTTGGCCGCGGAAATCAGTTATTCCCTATCTTGACGTTCCAAATCACCACCAAACCATGAATATCGCCCAACTTACTTCACTCGCCGCCACGGCCGCGGTCGTTGCCCTACTCGCGGCGTGCGGTACCGCCAAGCCGGCTGCCTCGGTGAACCTCAGCGCGGCCCAAGCAAAGTACCCGGGCTACACCATGTCCGACTTCACCGCGGGCCAAGCGCTCTATGCCGAAAACTGCGGCCGCTGCCATCCGGCCTACGCCCCCAGCTCGCACACCGAGGAACAGTGGGCGAAGTGGGTTCCGAAAATGGTGCCGAAGGCCAATAAAAAAGCCGGCACCGTCGCCATTGACGAGGCCGGCCAGGAATTGATCCTCAAGTTTTTGTACGCGGCGTCGCACTAAGGCGCCCACGGCTTACGCCGCATTCGGTCCGCCTTTGCGGAACGACCAGTACGAGGCCATCAAAATTCCGAGGATAACCAACGGAAAAAACGTTTGGCCCTGCGCCCCATCCACCATGTAGTGGCTGAACGTTGCGGCCAGGAGCGAGAACGTGAAGCCCGCGTACGCCCACTCTTTGAGCCGCGCTGGGGCGAACGGGACGATCAGCGTCAGCGCCCCCGCAACTTTCAAAATGTTTAAAAACACCCGGAAGTAGTCGGGGTATCCAAGGTGCGCCACCCCGGCCTTGGCCATCTCCGTGTGGCCCGTAAGGGCGGGCATTACGCCCTCAAATAAGAAAATAATGCCGGTGGCGACCCAAAAGGTCAGTCGTGTTTTATTCATGGTTTGAGGTACTGATTGAGCCAATTAAAAAATTCGTGCTGCCACACCAGCGCGTTCTGCGGGCTGAGCACCCAGTGGCCTTCCTCGGGGAAGTACAGAAAACGGGACGGAATTCCGCGCAGTTGCGCCGCCTGGTAGGCCTCCATGCCCTGGTTCAACGGAACCCGGAAGTCGTTGCCGCCGTGAATCACGAGCAGCGGAGCCGTCCACTTCGAAACGTGGTTTCGGGGGTTGAACTCCCCGTAGGACTTCGAATTGGGCTGGTCCCAGTAGGACCCACCCAAGTCGTGGTTGGCGAAAAACAGCTCCTCGGTGGTGCCGTACCAGCTCTCCATGTTGAAGAGTCCGCAGTGCGAAATCAGCGCTTTGAATCGGCCCTCGTGAATGCCCGCGAGCTGGTAAACGCTGTAGCCGCCGTAGCTGGCCCCTACCGCGCCGAGGCGCTCGGCGTCTACGTAGGGCTCCGCCGCCACCGCGTCAATGGCCGCGAGGTAGTCCTTCATGGCTTGGCCACCCCA
>JBEAQA010000173.1:0-7621 GCA_041164105.1 Bacteroidota bacterium
TTGGCCGCCCGCTTGGCCGCCAAAGAGGATTCGCTCAAGCGCGAGCAAGAGCGCCTGACTTCGCTCGAGCTGGCCCTGCAGCAGCGCGAGCAGCGCGTCGCCGAGCTGGAGCGCGTCATCAGCCGCAAAGACAGCGCCGCAGCCTACCTGCGCCAGCGCTTGGCCGATGCCCTGCTGGGCTTTAAGGACCGCGGACTGACGGTTTCGATGCGCAACGGCCAGGTGTACGTTTCGCTGGACAACCGCTTGATGTTTGCCAGCGGCTCGTGGGACGTGCAGCCCGACGGGGCCTCGGCGCTGGGCGAGTTGGCCAAGGTGCTGAACGAGAACAAGGACCTCAAGATTGCCGTCGAGGGGCACACGGACAGCGACGCCTTCAACGGCAAGACCGCCGTCAAGGACAACTGGGACCTTTCGGTTATGCGCGCCACCAGCGTGGTGAAAATCTTGGTGGGCAAAGGCGTGACGCCGCAGCGCGTGCAGGCCGCGGGCCGCGGAGAATTCCTGCCGGTGGCGTCCAACGACAGCCCCGAGGGCAAGGCCAAGAACCGCCGCACAGAAATCATTATCACGCCGAACCTCGGCGAGCTGGCGGAGCTCATTCAGAACTAAGCGGCGAAGGCTGATGGGTGCAAAGCCGGTCCGTGGGGCCGGCTTTGTGCGTTAAAAGAGGTTGTCGACGACCTGGTTGATGCGCTCCAGGGCCACAAAGTGCACGCCGTGGGCGGTTTTGGGCATGCCCGGAGTCTTTGCGCCCCAGACGTAGTCAAAGCCGAGCTGGCCCGCTTCAAGCACCCGGGCATCCATGCGGGCGACCGGCCGAAGTTCGCCGCCGAGGCCCACTTCGCCGGCAAACGCTACCCCGGGCGGGATGGGACGGTCCTCTTGACTGGACAAAATCGCCGCGCAGACCGCGAGGTCCAACGCGGGATCGTCGACGCGAAGTCCCCCGGTGACGTTCAAAAAGACGTCCTTGCTCGCGAGGTGAAATCCGCAGCGCTTTTCGAGCACCGCCAGCAGCATGTTGAGGCGCCGCGTGTCAAAACCGGTGCAGCTGCGCTGGGGGGTTCCGTAGACGGCCGTGGACACCAAGGCCTGCACTTCCACCAGCAGCGGACGCAGTCCTTCGGCCGTAATTCCGATGGCGGAACCACTGAGCCCCTCCCCGCGTTGCCCCAAGAGCCACGCAGAGGGGTTTGCGACGGGCCTCAAGCCCTTTTCGGCCATCTCGTAGAGGCCGAGCTCTTGCGTGGAGCCAAAGCGGTTTTTAAGGGCCCGCAGCGTGCGCACGAGGTGATGCTTGTCGCCCTCGAACTGCAGCACGACGTCCACCATGTGTTCGAGGACCTTGGGACCGGCCAGGGTGCCTTCTTTGGTGATGTGGCCGATAAGGGCCACCGGCACGTGGCGCGCTTTGGCGTAGCGCAGAAATTCGGCGGCGGACTCGCGGATTTGGCCGACACTTCCCGCGGCGGAATCCAGCTGCGGATTGTAGGCCGTCTGGATGGAATCCACGACGAGCAGGTCGGGCTTGAGCTGTTCAGCAGCTTGCAGGATTTTGGACGTCGAAACCTCAGCCAGCACGTGGCAGCCAGGGCCGTCGAAGCCAATGCGTTCGGCGCGCATGCGAATCTGTTCGGCGCTCTCTTCGCCGCTGGCGTAGAGGGCTTTAGCCCCAGCCTGCAGGGCGACCTGCAGCATCAGGGTAGACTTGCCGATGCCGGGCTCTCCGCCGAGCAGGCTCAGAGAGCCGGGCACCCAGCCCCCGCCGAGGACGCGGTCAAGCTCGGAATCGCCCGTGGGAACGCGTCGTTCGGCGCTGCGGTCCACCTGATCCAGCGTAAGGGCGCGGCTCTGCCCGGGGGCTACCCAGGCCTGTTCGGCTGGGGCGCGTTCCATAACTTCTTCGACGAGGGTGTTCCACGACCCGCAGCTGCGGCACTGGCCTGCCCACTGGGGGTAGTTGGCGCCGCAGGACTGGCAAACGAAGGCTTTTTTGGTCTTGGCCATGGTTCCGCCAAGGTACGCACCCGGCGCGGCTTAGTCGTTTTTAAAACGGCTTAATCCGAGGAAGCCAATCACGCCCGTCGACATCAGCATGATGGCCTGGGACGCGTGCACCAACGTGGCAAAGGCAAGGCCTTCGACGTAGGGAATCGACAGGACCTCGAGCGCCTTGGCGACGAGGTAGTGGTAGGCGCCGACGCCGCCCGGAACGGGAACCACAATGCCCAAACTGGCCGCCATCATGACGAACAAGCCCTGGTCGATCGAAATGTGTTCAGTGGCCGGCATCGCATAGAAGCAGACGTAGACCATGACAAAGTAGGCGCCCCAAATAAAGAGGGTATGCCCTAAGTAGGCCCAGGGGTTGTGCAGGCGAAGGATGCTCGTAAAACCGTGCGCCAGCCCGCGCAAAAACGTTTGGACGCGCTGGCCAAGGGCCGTTTCAAAAAAGCGCCGACGCAGCAACCACAAAGCGAGCCCGAGAAGCAGGACGACGACGGGGATCCAGGGGAATCCGCCCTCGTCGCCCGACGGTGCTGACTGCGTGCTGGCAAGCAGTTTTTGCAGCTCGGGATAGGTGAGGAGTACGGTGATTCCGAGCAAAATGGCCATCATGATGAGGTCGATCAGGCGCTCGACGATGATGGTGCCGAGCAGGACGTCGACCGGAACTTTGTCGCTGCGGCGCAAGGCCGTGGCCCGCGCAACCTCACCGGCCCGCGGAAAAACCATGTTGATCAGGTAGCCGATGCCAATCGCGTGGGTCGCCCGCCACGAGGTGGTTTGGTAGCCCATGGAGTCGAGCACGAGCTTCCAGCGCATGCCGCGCGAAATCACGGCGGCGTAGCCCACGGCCATGCTCAGGGCGAACCACGGAAGCTTGGCCTGCTGCATTTCGCGACCCACCGCGTGGAGGTCGACTCCACGAAAAGCAAAAATTAGGAGGCCAACCCCGAGCGCGGCAAAAACAAGGGTTTTGAGCCAGCTGGGTACCCGAAGTGCGGCCATGGTTTAAGCGCGCAGACGGTTGGTGGGCTCTTCGGGAAAGAGCAAGGTGGGCTGAAACGCCCGGGCTTCGTCGACGCTCATCGCGGCGTAGGCGATGATGATGATGACGTCTCCTTTTTGCACGCGGCGTGCGGCCGGACCGTTGAGGGTGACTTCGCCACTGCCTTTTCCGCCCCGAATGACGTAGGTGTCAAAGCGCTCGCCGTTGTCGATGTTGACAATGGTAACTTTTTGACCTTCAATAAGTTTAGCAGCATCAATCAGGTCGCTGTCCAGGGTGATGCTGCCAATGTAGTTGAGCTCGGCCCCGGTCACACGGACCCGGTGAATCTTGCTGTAGAGTACCTCAATCGTCATGGCCGGCAAAGGTACAACGGCGCATTGTCGATCAGCCGAACCGAGCCCGCATAAACGGATATAAGTGTTTGTACGTCCCGGCCGTAGGTGTCCACGGGCTGGTCCGGATCGGCGACGGCTTCCAAGGTGTCGGCAAAGACAAAATCAATGGCCTCGACTTTGAGGCCGGGCGCACGTTCAATTTCTTTGCGAAGTTCGCGCTTGAGGGCGCGGGGCGGAGCCGGAAACTCGGCCACTTCTTGGGCCGCCCACTGCAAGCCCTGGTAGATGGCGGCGGCGGCGGTCCGGAGTTCTGGGGTCAGCAAGCGGTTGCGCGAACTCATGGCCAATCCGTCGGCTTCGCGCAGGGTGGGGCAGGCGACGATTTCGGGGGTTCCGCCGCGGAGTTTCGCCAGGCGACGAACCACCGCAACTTGCTGAAAATCCTTGAGTCCAAAGTACGCTCGGGTGGCGCCGCAGGCCGTAAAGAGCCGGTCGACCACCGTGGCCACGCCCTGAAAATGGCCGGGCCGCAGGGCGCCCTCGAGCCGAGTATCCAGTCCTGCAAGGTCGTAGTGGGCGGATTCCACCCCGCCCGGATAAAGGTCTTCGGGCGACGGGAACCACACCGCAGCCGCAGCGGTACCCCGAAGTTGAGCCAAGTCACCGGCTTCGTCCCGCGGGTAGGCGGCGAGGTCTTCGGGCCGGTTGAACTGCGTGGGATTCACGAAAATACTGAGCAAAACCGGGGCGTTGTCGCGGGATGCGCGCTCCACCAAGGCGAGGTGCCCGGCGTGCAGCGCACCCATCGTCGGGACAAAGCCAATTTCGGTTTGGGTACTGCGCCAAGTGCGCAGTTCGTCGAGGGTCCGAAGGACAAGAGGGGATTCCGCCAAAACAGCCCAAAACTAGAGCGCCAATTTAGAATTTCGTACCTTTGTGGGCCAATTTATAGGCACGATAAGAAGAGATTATGGCAAAGCGGCGCATTTTATACGTTTCCCACGAGATTAAACCCTACTTCCCCGAGGGCGAATTGGCCGAAGCGGCCTTGGCCTTCCCCAAGAAGATGAACGAGTTGGGCCACGAAATCCGGGCGTTTATGCCGCGCTTTGGCGTGATCAACGAGCGCCGCCACCAGCTGCACGAGGTGATCCGTTTGAGCGGAATCAACGTCGTCATCAACGACTACGACCAGCCGTTGATTATCAAGGTGGCTTCGGTGCCGGGAGCTCGAATTCAGGTCTACTTCATTGATAACGAGGAATACTTCAAGCGCAAAGGAACCTGGGAAGACGCCCAAGGTGCCTTTTACGAAGACAACGGCTCGCGCTCGCTGTTTTTCAGCAAATCCGTCATTGAGACGATTAAAAAGTTGGGCTGGCAGCCCGACGTCGTGCACGTAATGGGCTGGATGTCGGCCCCGCTGCCCGTGTACTTGCGCCAGTTCCACCACGACGACCCGCATTTTGCCGGAACCAAGGTGGTATACAGTCTGTTTGAGAACGGTTTTGAGGGCTGCCTGGACAAGGGCCTCGAAGAAGGCATGGCCTTTGACGGAGTGAAGGGAATGGATCAGTTCACCCAACCCACGTCCGAGTCGCTGTTCTGCGGTGCCGCCGCCCACGCGGACGCCGTCCTTCAGATGTCCCCCAACGCCGCGCCCGCCGCGGTAGCTGCGGCCAAGGCCGCCGGAGTGCCCGTCGTGGACGGCGCGGCCTTCCTCGAAAATCCCGGAGCGCTGGACGCCTTTTACGAGTCGCTTTTCGCTTAAGTTCAGCATGCGTCGCCTCTTTGCCCTTGCGGCCCTTGCATTGACGTTGGCGTCCTGCGAACGCTCGACCGGCGAAATCGGTTTGGATTTTGTCGACGGAAGCCAGTTTGCCTTCGGAACCAAAAAAGCCGTCGCCCTGCGTTCGTTCACCGAGTCGTTTGATTCCTTAGAGACGCTTCGCCCGTCCGCCCTGGTGGTGGGCAGCTACGACGACCCCGTATTTGGTCGTCCGACCGCTTCGTTTGCCACGCAGCTGGTGCTCAGCTCAGTGGCCCCGGACTTCGGCACCAACGCCACGGTGGACTCGGTGTTTATGATTCTGCCCTACAGCGGATGGTACGGCGACACAACCGCTACATTCCAGATTAAGGTGCACCGCAGTGCCGACGAGCTAACCGACTCAGTCTACTACGCCTTCAGTTCGGTAGCGCTTGGGGCCCAGCTCTGCGACACCACCTTTGAGCCGCACGCCGGCGTGAAGTTTTTGCGCACGGGGACCCGCGTAGGCGAAACCTCGATGTTCCTCAAGTTGGATCGCCAAAAATTCCAGGAGTGGATCGTGGACGCCTCGGTCAGCAACCCGAGCGTTCTCGCCTCGAACGCCGAGTTTTTGACCTACTTCCGCGGACTCGTAGTTTCGGGCGGCCCGAACAACCAGACGATGTACCAGTTCAATCCCGCCGACGCGTCCGCCAAGGTTCGGATGTTCTACACCAACGATTCCATCCGCGCAGACACTTCGGCCAACGGGCTGGATTACGGCGTCTACGACATGCTTTGGGCCTCGGGCGTACAGAGTTTTAATATGATTTCGCACGACCGCAGCCAGGCCAGCTTTGACTTGGCCACCCAAGACACGGTCAACGGCGAGGTCGCTACCTACATTCAAGGCCTCGGCGGCGCGGTGACGGTGCTCCGCTTGGACGGACTGAAGGAACTGCGCGACAGCGGCTACGTAGTGAACTACGCCGAGCTTGTTGTTCCGGTGCGCGAGGGCTCGAACCTCAAGTACCAGGTTCCGGGCGGTTTGAGCGTGCTGCAGGTCAAAGGTTCTTCAAAAACGCTCATTCGCGACTACGTTCGGGGCTCGGTGGGCGGAACATTTGCCGCCACCGGGGTGCTCCGAAAGGGGGCGTACCGCTTTGAAATCACCCGCCACGTGCAGGATTTGCTGGGATTGGACTCGACGTCGTCGTACCGGATGATGCTCATTCCGGAGCGGATGGCCTCGTCGCCCTTGCGCGCCGTACTGCACGGCAATGCGGACTCGGTCGAACCGATTTCGCTAAATTTGTGGTACACCAAACCAAACTAATTCGCCTATGTGCGGCATTGTCGGCTACATCGGACCGCGTGAAGCGTATCCGATCCTCATTCAAGGTCTTAAGCGTTTAGAGTACCGCGGCTACGATTCGGCCGGGGTAGCCCTCTCGAACGGACGCCTGGACGTGTTCAAAAAAATGGGCAAGGTTTCGGCCTTGGAATCCGTGGCGGATTCCGCCCGTCCGCACGCGACGTTGGGCATCGGCCACACCCGCTGGGCGACGCACGGCGAGCCTTCGGACCGCAACGCCCACCCGCATTCGTCGAATTCCGGCCGCCTCGTCATTGTGCACAACGGAATCATCGAGAACTACGCCGAACTCAAGACCCTGCTGACCGGCAAGGGCTACACGTTCTCGAGCGACACCGACACCGAGGTGCTCGTGAACTTCATTGAGTACATCCAAAACGAAGAAAAAGTAAACCTTCAGCAGGCGGTGCGCCTGGCCCTGAACGAAGTCGTGGGGGCCTACGCCATCGTCGTGATGAGCACCGACGAGCCCGACCAGATGGTGGTGGGCCGACTGGGGTCTCCGCTGGTGCTGGGCCTCGGCGACAACGAGTTCTTTGTGGGCAGCGACGCGACGCCCTTTATTGATTCGACCAAAAAGGTCATCTACCTCGAGGACGGCGAAATGGCCGTCGTGCAGCGCAGCGGCGTGGTCGTGCGCAAGGTGGCCAACGACCTGCCGGTCGACAGCGTCATTCACCAGCTCCAGCTGGACCTTGCCGCCATCGAAAAGGGCGGTTTTGATCACTTCATGATCAAAGAAATTTTTGAGCAGCCCAAGTCCATCTTGGACACGGTGCGCGGTCGCCTGAACTTCGCCACGGGCGAGGTCAAGATGGCCGGTCTGGACGCGGTCAGCGACAAACTGCTTAATGCGCAGCGCATTCTGGTCATTGGCTGCGGAACTTCGTGGCACGCCGGCCTCGTCGGGGAGTACCTTATTGAGGACCTGGCTCGGATTCCGGTCGAAGTGGAGTACGGCAGCGAGTTCCGCTACCGCAACCCCATCATTGGCCCCAACGACGTGGTGATTGCCGTGTCGCAGTCGGGCGAAACGGCCGACACGCTGGCCGCCATTAAGATGGCCAAGGCCAACGGCGCTACGGTATTCGGAATTTGCAACGTCGTCGGTTCGTCGATCGCCCGCGAGACGCACGCCGGCG
>JBEAQA010000174.1:0-10300 GCA_041164105.1 Bacteroidota bacterium
TACCTCAAAGAAACCTACGGCATTGAGCCCGCTGCTGCAGCTGTTGCTGTTGCTGCTGGTCCTGCTGCTGGCGGTGAAGCTGCTGCTGAGGAAAAGTCTTCGTTCGACGTAATCCTTAAGAGCGCTGGCGCCCAAAAGCTGGCCGTTGTTAAGGTCGTTAAAGAACTGACCGGTCTTGGTCTTAAGGAAGCTAAGGACGCTGTTGACGCAGCTCCCGCTCCGATCAAGGAAGGCGTTTCTAAGGACGAGGCTGAAGCCCTCAAAAAGCAGCTTGAAGAGGCTGGTGCCGAGGTTGAGCTCAAGTAAGAGCGCTGCCTAACCTACCTGGTTTAGGAGTCCGGGGTCGTTTTTAGACCCCGGGCCCTAGACCTTTTCGTGTTTCCACAAGTTCCATCCACCCAATTACGTCCAAGCCCCATGGCGCACGCACAACCGCGAATCAATTTTTCGAGCACGTTTGCTCAGGCGGACTGCCCCGATTTTCTGGACATCCAAATCAAGTCCTTCCGCGATTTCTTCCAAATTGACACCAAGCCGGAGAACCGCAGCGACGAAGGTCTGTTCAAAACCTTTAACGAGAACTTTCCGATTACGGACAGCCGAAACCAATTCGTGCTGGAGTTCCTCGACTACTTTGTGGATCCCCCGCGCTACTCCGAGATGGAGTGCATCGAGCGTGGCCTGACGTTCTCAGTGCCCCTCAAAGCGCGTTTAAAACTGTACTGTACTGACCCCGAGCACGAGGACTTTGAGACCATCGTCCAGGACGTGTACCTCGGTACGATTCCGTACATGACCCCGCGCGGTACGTTCATCATCAACGGCGCAGAGCGCGTGATCGTGAGCCAGCTGCACCGCTCGCCGGGCGTATTCTTCGGACAGAGCTTCCACGCCAACGGCACGAAGCTCTACTCGGCGCGTATTATTCCGTTCAAGGGAAGCTGGATTGAGTTCGCGACCGACATCAACGGAGTGATGTACGCCTACATCGACCGCAAGAAAAAATTGCCGGTGACCACCCTGTTCCGCGCCATTGGCTACGAACGCGACAAGGACATCCTTGAAATTTTTGACCTCGCCGAAGAGGTGAAGGTGAGCAAGGCGGGCCTCAAGCGCGTCGTCGGCCGCAAACTGGCTGCTCGTGTACTGAAGTCGTGGATGGAAGACTTCGTAGACGAGGACACCGGAGAAGTGGTATCGATCGAGCGCAACGAGGTGATCCTCGACCGCGACACGATTTTGGAGAAGGAGCACGTCGACCTCATCATTGAGAGCGAGGTTGCGACCATCCTGCTGCACAAAGAAGACATCGCCGAGGGCGAGTTCTCAATCATCTACAACACGCTTCAGAAGGACCCGACCAACTCGGAGATCGAAGCTGTGGAGCACATCTACCGCCAACTGCGCAACGCCGAACCGCCCGACGAAGAGACGGCGCGCGGAATCATCGACAAGCTCTTCTTCTCGGAGCAGCGCTACAGCCTCGGTGAAGTAGGTCGCTACCGCTTGAACAAAAAATTGGGCTTGGACATCGACAACTCGAACCAAGTTCTGACCAAGCAAGACATCATTTCGATCATTAAGTACTTGATCGAGCTGATCAATTCGAAGGCCGAGATCGACGACATCGACCACCTTTCAAACCGCCGTGTGCGCACCGTGGGCGAGCAAATGGCCAACCAGTTTGGCGTAGGCTTGGCCCGTATGGCCCGCACGATTCGTGAGCGCATGAACGTCCGCGACAACGAGGTGTTCACGCCGATCGACCTGATCAACGCCAAGACGTTGAGCTCGGTGATTAACTCATTCTTCGGAACCAACCAGCTGAGCCAGTTCATGGACCAGACCAACCCGTTGGCCGAGATTACGCACAAGCGCCGCCTGTCGGCCCTCGGACCCGGCGGTCTGAGCCGCGAGCGCGCGGGCTTTGAGGTTCGTGACGTACACTACACGCACTACGGTCGCCTGTGTCCGATTGAGACTCCGGAAGGACCGAACATCGGTCTTATTTCGTCGCTCTGTGTGTACGCTAAGGTGAACTCGATGGGCTTCATCGAGACGCCGTACCGCCAGGTGGACAACGGCCGGGTGAAGCTCGAGGGTGCTCCGGTATTCCTCAGCGCCGAAGAAGAAGAAGAAAAGGTAATCGCCCAGGCGAACGCCCCGATCAACGCTGACGGTTCGTTTGTGAATCCGCGCGTGAAGGTGCGCGACAAGGGTGACTTCCCGGTTCTTGAGCCGCAAGAAGTACAGCTGATGGACGTAGCTCCGAACCAAATCGCTTCGATTTCGGCTTCGTTGATTCCGTTCTTGGAGCACGACGACGCCAACCGTGCGTTGATGGGCTCGAACATGATGCGTCAGGCCGTTCCGCTGCTTCGCCCCGAAGCACCGATTGTCGGAACCGGTCTGGAGCAGCAAGTGGCCCGCGACAGCCGCGTACTCATCAACGCCGAAGGCGCAGGTACCGTACGCTACGTGGACGCCAACGAAATTGTGATCGAATACGACCGCACCGAAGACGAGGAGCTCGTGAGCTTCGAGCCGGCGACCAAGTCGTACCCGCTCATCAAGTTCTTGAAGACCAACCAGTCGACCACGATTAACCTGAAGCCCATTGTCACCAAGGGCGAGCGCGTCGAGCGCGGTCAGGTACTGTGTGAGGGCTACGCCACTCAGGGCGGCGAGCTTGCGCTCGGCCGCAACCTGCTGGTTGCCTTCATGCCGTGGAAGGGCTACAACTTCGAGGATGCCATCGTAATCAACGAGCGCGTCGTTCGCGAAGACATTTTCACCAGCATCCACATCGACGAGTACTCTCTCGACGTGCGCGACACCAAGCTGGGCATGGAAGAACTGACGGCTGACATTCCGAACGTGAGCGAAGAGGCCACCAAGGACCTCGACGAGAACGGTTTGATCCGCGTAGGTGCTGAGATTGTACCGGGCGACATCATGATCGGTAAGATCACGCCGAAGGGCGAGAGCGATCCTTCGCCTGAAGAGAAGCTGCTCCGCGCCATCTTTGGCGACAAGGCCGGCGACGTCAAGGATGCTTCGCTCAAGACGCCTCCGGGCATCAGCGGCGTGGTGATCGACAAGAAATTGTTCAGCCGCAGCATGAAGGACAAGCGCCAGCGCAGCCGCGACAAGGAAGAGCTCGAGCAGCTCGACCTCGAACTCGCCGCCCAGCTGGAGGAAGTTCGCAACATCTTCATCGACAAGCTGTCGAAGTTGGTGAGCGGCAAGACCTGCCAGGGCGTGTTCAACGACCTGAACGAAGACGTGATTCCGAAGGGAACCAAGTTCACGCTTAAGGTGCTGAACGGCGTAGCCGACTACACGCACCTCACCGGCGGAACCTGGACCACGGACGACGACAAGAACGTCCTGATCGACGCCTTGCTGCACAACTACAAGATCAAAGTGAGCGACATCATGGGCGTTAACCGCCGCAAGAAGTTCACGATCAGCGTAGGGGACGAGCTGCCCGCGGGCATCGTGAAAATGGCCAAGGTGATCATCGCCAAGAAGCGCAAGCTCAAGGTGGGTGACAAGATGGCCGGACGCCACGGTAACAAGGGTATCGTCGCCAAGATTGTACGCCAAGAGG
The DNA here is from genome assembly GCA_041164105.1 of Bacteroidota bacterium. Classification (GTDB taxonomy): domain Bacteria; phylum Bacteroidota; class Bacteroidia; order Flavobacteriales; family Schleiferiaceae; genus TMED14. The sequence goes on from JBEAQA010000174.1 coordinate 3,614, forward strand.
ACATGCCGTTCCTCGCGGACGGAACTCCGGTGGACATCGTACTGAACCCGCTGGGTGTACCCTCGCGGATGAACATCGGTCAGATTTACGAGACCGTGTTGGGCTGGGCAGGCAAGAAGCTCGGAACCAAGTTTGCGACGCCGATTTTCGACGGAGCCAGCATGGACCAGATCAACGAGTTCACCGAGCAAGCAGGAATTCCGCAGTACGGCCACACGCAGCTGTACGACGGCGGCACCGGCGAGGCGTTCCACCAGAAGGCTACCGTAGGTATCATCTACATGCTGAAGCTTGGCCACATGGTTGACGACAAGATGCACGCCCGTTCGATCGGACCGTACTCGCTCATCACCCAGCAGCCGCTCGGCGGTAAGGCCCAATTCGGTGGCCAGCGCTTTGGTGAGATGGAGGTTTGGGCGCTCGAAGCGTTCGGCGCATCGAACATCCTTCGCGAAATCCTGACCGTGAAATCCGACGACGTCGTGGGCCGTGCCAAGACCTACGAGTCGATTGTTAAAGGCGACCGCATGCCCGAGCCGGGCATTCCCGAGTCGTTTAACGTACTGCTCCATGAACTTCAGGGCCTCGGCCTTAAAGTCTCGTTGGACTAAGCATCAAGGTATTACGACGAATTCACACGAACATGAGAAAGTACGAACAAGCCCCAACCGGCAGCTTCAACCAGATTACCATCAGCCTGGCTTCGCCGGAATTCCTGCTCGAGAAGTCGAGCGGCGAAATCCTGAAGCCCGAGACCATCAACTACCGGACCCACAAGCCGGAGCGCGACGGTCTGTTCTGCGAGCGCATTTTTGGTCCCGTCAAGGACTTTGAATGTGCCTGCGGCAAGTACAAGCGCATCCGCTACAAGGGCATCGTCTGCGACCGTTGCGGCGTCGAGGTGACCGAGAAGAAAGTTCGCCGCGAGCGCGTAGGCCACATCAGCCTCGTCGTTCCGGTGGCGCACATCTGGTACTTCCGTTCGCTTCCGAACAAAATCGGCTACTTGCTCGGAATTCCGACCAAGAAGTTGGACATGATCATTTACTACGAGCGCTACGTGGTGATTCAGCCGGGTCTGGCTACGGACGCCGACGGAAACTCGTTCACGAAGCTCCAGTTCTTGACCGAAGAAGAGTACCTCGATGCCTTGGATCGCTTGCCGAACCAGGAAAACCAGTACTTGGAAGACCACGACCCCAACAAGTTCATCGCCAAGATGGGCGCTGAGGCCTTGTACATGCTGCTTCAGCGTTTGGACCTTCCGGCCCTTTCGTTTGAGCTGCGTGCCCAGGCCGACCGCGAAACGTCGCAGCAGCGCAAGCAGGAGGCCCTCAAGCGCCTGCAGGTAGTTGAGGCCATGAAGGACGCCAACGAGCGCATGGAGAACAAGCCCGAGTGGATGATCATGAAGGTGGTTCCCGTGATTCCGCCCGAATTGCGCCCCCTCGTGCCCTTGGACGGTGGCCGCTTCGCGACCAGCGACTTGAACGACCTGTACCGCCGCGTGATTATCCGCAACAACCGCTTGAAGCGCTTGCTCGAGATCAAAGCGCCTGAAGTGATTTTGCGCAACGAAAAGCGCATGCTTCAGGAGTCGGTCGACAGCCTGTTCGACAACACCCGCAAGGCGAGCGCCGTAAAGACCGAGAGCAACCGTCCGCTGAAATCGCTCAGCGACAGCCTCAAGGGCAAGCAGGGCCGCTTCCGCCAAAACCTTTTGGGTAAGCGTGTGGACTACTCGGCGCGTTCGGTAATCGTTATTGGACCGGATTTGAAGCTGCACGAGTGCGGACTTCCGAAGGACATGGCGGCGGAACTCTACAAGCCGTTCGTAGTGCGCAAGCTCATCGAGCGCGGCATCGTTAAGACGGTGAAGTCGGCCAAGAAAATTATTGACAAGCGCGAAGCCGTTGTTTGGGACATTCTCGAGAACGTGATGAAGGGCCACCCGGTGCTTCTGAACCGTGCTCCGACGCTGCACCGTTTGGGTATCCAGGCGTTCCAGCCGCGCATGATCGAGGGTAAGGCGATCCAGCTGCACCCGTTGACCTGTACGGCCTTCAACGCTGACTTTGACGGTGACCAAATGGCCGTGCACTTGCCGCTCGGACCCGCCGCCATTTTGGAGGCGCAGATCCTGATGCTGGCCTCGCACAACATCTTGAACCCCGCAAACGGTTCGCCGATCACGGTACCTTCTCAAGACATGGTTCTTGGTCTGTACTACATGACCAAGCCCAAGCGCAACCTTCCGGGCGATCCGGTCAAGGGTGAGGGCATGACGTTCTACTCAGCCGAAGAGGCTACGATCGCCTACAACGAGCGCCGGGTTGACCTCGGAGCCGTGGTAAAGGTGCGCACGCGCGTTGAAAACGAGCAGGGCGAACTGGTTACCAAGGTGATTGAGACTTCGGTGGGCCGCATCTTGTTCAACAAGGTGGTTCCCGAGAAAGTCGGCTACATCAACGAGCTTTTGACTAAGAAGGCGCTCCGCGACATCATCGCGCGCATCTTGACCAAGACCGACGTTCCGACGACGGCTCAGTTCCTGGACGACATCAAGAACCTCGGATACAGCACGGCATTCCGTGGCGGTCTGTCGTTCTCGCTGGGCGACATCACGGTTCCTGAAGCCAAGGAAGTGCTGATCAAAGAGGCCAACGAAGAAGTAGAGGGCATTTTGGCCAACTACAACATGGGTCTGATCACCAACAACGAGCGCTACAACCAAGTCATTGACGTGTGGACGAACACGAACGCCCGACTGACGCAAGCCGCGATGAGCCAGCTCATCAACGACCGCCAGGGCTTCAACCCGATCTACATGATGCTGGACTCGGGTGCACGGGGTTCAAAAGAGCAGATTCGCCAGCTGTCGGGTATGCGGGGTCTTATGGCCAAGCCGCAGAAGTCCGGTTCAGGAGGTGGAGAAATCATCGAAAACCCGATTATCTCGAACTTTAAAGAGGGCCTCTCGATCTTGGAGTACTTCATTTCGACGCACGGTGCCCGTAAGGGTCTGGCGGATACGGCCTTGAAAACGGCCGACGCCGGTTACCTGACGCGCCGTCTGCACGACGTAGCTCAAGACGTCATCATCAACGAGGTGGACTGCGGAACCCTTCGCGGCCTCGAGGTGACGGCCCTGCGCAAGAACGAGGAAGTGGTCGAGACGCTGTTTGAGCGCATCACCGGCCGGGTTTCGCTGCACGACGTGATCAACCCGTTGACGGGTGAGGTCTACGTTCAGACCGGCGAGATGATTTCGGACGACGCCGCCCGCAAGATTGACGCTTCGCCCGTAGAGATGGTCGAAGTACGCTCGGCCCTGACGTGCGAGAGCAAGCGCGGAATTTGTGCCAAGTGCTACGGCCGCAACCTGGCTACGGCCAAAGGCGTTCAGATGGGTGAAGCGGTGGGTGTTATCGCCGCCCAGTCCATCGGTGAGCCGGGTACGCAGCTGACCCTTCGTACGTTCCACGTGGGTGGTACGGCCGGTAACATCTCTGAGGTGAACAGCCTTATTGCCAAGTTCGACGGTATCGTTGAGCTCGACGAGGTGCGCACGGTAGAGGGCGAAGGCGCGGACGGTACGATGTCCACCATCGTGATCGGTCGTACGGGCGAGCTTCGCATCGTCGACGAGAAGACGGGCATTTCGGTAATGACGGGTAACGTTCCCTACGGTTCAAATTTGGTCGTGAAGCACGGTCAAAAGGTGGCCAAGGGCGACGCCCTGTGTTCGTGGGATCCCTACAACGCCGTAATTATCTCGGAATTCGCCGGGGTGGTTGGCTACCAAGACATTGTTCAAGGGGTCAGCTACAAGGTTGAGATTGACGAGCAGACGGGCTTCCAGGACAAGGTAATCAGCGAGGCACGCGCCAAGAAGCTGGTGCCGATGATTCAGATCCTCACTAAGAAGGGCCAAGAGATCAAGCACTACACCTTGCCGGTGGGTGCCCACCTCATGGTCGACGAAGGCGAAGAGATCAAGGCCGGTAAGGTCCTCGTGAAGATTCCGCGCCGCGGAGCCAAAGCGGGCGACATCACGGGCGGTCTGCCCCGCGTAACGGAATTGTTCGAAGCGCGCAACCCGTCGAATCCTTCGGTAGTTGCGGAGATTGACGGAACGGTATCGTACGGCAAGATCAAGCGCGGCAACCGCGAGATCGTCATCGAGAGCCGCACGGGCGAGCAGCGCCGCTACTTGATCAACCTGAGCAAGCAGATTCTGGTGCAAGAGAACGACTTCGTCCGCGCCGGTTCGCCGCTCAGCGACGGAGCTATTTCTCCGGCCGACATTCTGGCCATCCAGGGTCCGACGGCGGTGCAGGAGTACCTCGTGAACGAGATTCAAGAGGTGTACCGCTTGCAGGGTGTAAAAATCAACGACAAGCACTTTGAGGTGATTGTTCGCCAGATGATGCGCAAGGTCGAAATCGTGGACGGTGGCGACACCATGTTCCTCGAAGGACACTACGAGCACGTGGGTGACTTTATTGCCGAGAACGACCGCGTATTTGACAAGAAGGTGGTGGTGAACGCTGGCGACAGCGAGAACCTGAAAGAGGGCCAGATGATTACGGCCCGCCAGCTTCGCGACGAGAATTCGTTGCTCAAGCGCAACGACAAGGCCTTGGTGGAGGCGCGCGACGCGCGTTCCGCCACGGCGAAATTGGTACTCCAGGGCATCACCCGGGCGTCACTGCAAACGAAGTCGTGGGTTTCTGCGGCGTCGTTCCAAGAGACGACCAAGGTGCTCAACGAAGCCGCCATCGCCGCGAAGAGCGACGGTTTGGAAGGCCTCAAGGAGAACGTCATTGTGGGTCACCGCATTCCGGCGGGAACCGGCCTGAAGCAGTACTACTCTTCAGTGGTCGGCAACCAAGAGGAATACGACCGTATGATGGCCGCCAAGTCGGTAGATATTGAAGCCGCCGAGTAATGAGCGAGCAGGATCCGAACCAGCTGCAAATTGAGCTTTCGCCGGAGATGGCCGATGGGATTTATTCCAATCTGGCCATCATCAACCACTCGAACAGCGAATTTGTGGTGGACTTCATTCAGATGATGCCGGGCATGCCCAAGGCGCGGGTGAAGTCTCGGGTGATTCTGACGCCCCAGCACGCGAAGCGGTTAGTGCGCGCACTGGCCGACAACGTGGGGCGCTACGAAGCCGCCCACGGGGAGATCGCAGATACGGAGCTTCCGGCCATGCCGATTCATTTTGGCGGACCGACCGGACAGGCGTAACGGCAACGTAACGTTTGTGTTTTGTTTGGGAGCCCTGCGCGCAAGCGCGGGGCTCTTTTTTTGGGCCCAGGCCGAGTTGCCGGTGAAGTGGCCGGGAATGCGGGTAGCTTACTTGTTAAAGAAGCCGTCGAGAAGGATTCCGATTCCGCGGATGAGGACGCCCACGCCCACGAACATCGCGGTGACGATGAAGGCGGCGGGAATCCAGTTCCCCTGCTGAAGGGCCGGGCCGGCGATCCAGTAAAAGAAGGCGGGGCCTCCGAAGAGAAAGGGGAAGGAGCCGGAGAGCCACAAGAGGCCGCGGAGGAGTTTGGGGTTCATGGGCGGAGTCGGATTTGGGCCAATGGCCGTTCCACGAAGGTATAGGTCGCGAGGGAGATGGCGAGGGTTCCGAGGACAAATGCCGGAAGGGCCCACGGGTCGGGCAGGTAGGCCTGGCAGAGGGCCAGCACGGGCTTGTGGAGCAAGTAAATGCTGAAGCTGAGGGTCCCGAGGATGCGAAGCGGTTTGAGGCGGCCCAGGGCGCTCAGGGCGAATTCGTGGTAAAGGGCCTGGTAAAGCACCACCGCCCAGGCGAGGCCGTAGGCGAGGGTGTAGGCGTGGCCGTGAAAGGGCGAGGTTCCGTAGAGGGCCCGGGCGACCGTGGGGATGGTGGTGAGGATCAGGGCGAAGAGGGCGAGGCCGATTCCGCCCGGAATTCGCACGCGGCGCTGGAGGAGGGCCAAGAGGGTTCCGAAGCCCAGGACCGGAAGGAAGCGCACGAAGAGCGGCATCGGAAGTTTGGGCCAAGTCCGCAGGTACCACAGGCAGGTGATGGCGGTGGCGAAGACGGCCATGGCGAGCCACGGACGGCGGCGGTAGAGTGGCCAAAGCAGGGTCAGGACCAGTGGCGAGATGAGGTAGTAGACGAATTCGACGGGGATGGTCCAAAAGACCTGGCGCCCCTCGAGCAGGGCCAGGTGGCGGATCACGTCGCTGAGGTTGTGGATGGGGCTGGGAATTCCGCCCGAGGAGAGGGCCCAGTTCACCGCAAGCGCCAGGAGGTAGAGGGGGTAGATGCGCAAAAAGCGGCGCAGGGCAAAGCGGGCCCAGAAGCGGGGGGTGGCGGTTCCGCGCTCAAGGGCCGTCAGGATTTGGCGGTCGATGAGGTAGGCCGACAGGACAAAGAAGAGGTAGACGCCGACGCTGCCGTAGTGGTGAAAGTCGAGCACGCCAAAGAGGGGGTAGCCCGCGTTGCTGCTGTGCGCCAAGAGGACGAGGAGTACGGCCAGGCCGCGGAATCCGTCGAGTTCGGGCTGGTGGTCGGGGCGTCCGTCGTGGGGTAGGAGGTGCACGGCTGGTTGGCTAGTTGGCTAGTTGGCTAGTTGGCTGGTTGGCTAGTTGGCTGGTTGGCTGGTTGGCTGGTTGGCTGGTTGGCTAGTTGGTTTG
>JBEAQA010000175.1:0-2654 GCA_041164105.1 Bacteroidota bacterium
GGCGTGAAGTTCTTGGCCACAAATCCGGTGTCGAACTGGCCGCTGACAAAATCTGGGTGCTCGAGAATGAATCGCCCAAAACGAAGCGTCGTCTTAACGCCCACCACCGCGTAGCGGTCAATGGCGGAAAGTAAGCGCTGGCGCGCCGTCTCGCGGTCCGGCCCCCAGGCAATGAGCTTGGCCAGCATCGGGTCGTAGTACACCGGCACTTCTTGGCCCTCGCGGACGCCGTCGTCGACGCGGATTCCCGCCCCGGTCGGCCGGCGGTACACTTCGAGTACGCCGGTGTCGGGCGCAAAGTTGTTCGTCACGTCCTCAGCGTACACGCGGAGTTCGATGGCGTGGCCGTTCAGCTTGAGGTCCTCTTGGCGGTACGGAAGTTTTTCGCCCCGAGCAATGCGGATCTGCTCGGCCACCAGGTCCAAGCCGGTGACCTCCTCGGTTACGGGGTGCTCGACCTGCAGCCGAGTATTCATCTCTAAGAAGTAAAACGCGCCGCTTGCGTCAAAAATAAATTCCACGGTTCCGGCCCCTACGTAGCCGCAGCTTTGGGCGGCCTTCACGGCGGCTTCCCCCATTTGCGCCCGAAGCGCATCACTTAAAATGGCACTGGGCGCCTCTTCGACCACTTTTTGGTGGCGGCGCTGCACGGAACACTCGCGCTCAAACAAGTGCAGGTGGGTACCGTGCTGGTCTGAAAGCACCTGAATTTCAATGTGCCGGGGCGACGTGACGAACTTTTCGACAAACACTTCGCCGTTGCCAAAGGACTTGAGGGCCTCCGAAGTGGCGTTTTCAAAAGCTTCGCGCACTTCGTTCGAAGAATGCACAATGCGCATCCCCTTGCCCCCGCCGCCGGCCGAAGCCTTGATCATCACCGGGTAACCAATTTGGTCGGCAACAGCCTGTGCGGCCTCAGCGGTCGCCAGAGCGCCCTCGCTGCCGGGAACCAGCGGAACGTCAAACTTCGCCGCCGCGGCCTTGGCCGAAAGCTTGTCGCCCATGACCCGAATTGCCGATGCGGGCGGGCCAATCCACGTGATGCCTTCTTGGGTAATGCGCTCGGCAAATTCCGCGTTTTCGCTTAAAAATCCGTAGCCCGGATGCACCGCGTCGGCCCCAGAGGCCTTGCAGGCCGCAAGCACCGCCTCCACGTTGAGGTAGCTCTGGTTGCTGGGGGCTGGACCCACGAGGTAGGCTTCGTCGGCAAACTGAACGTGCGGGGCATCGGCGTCGGCGTCGGAATGCACGGCCACCGTGGCAATGCCCATTTGGCGGGCGGTCCGCATGATGCGCAGGGCGATTTCGCCGCGGTTGGCAACCAAGAGCTTCTTCATAGACTACACAAGGGCTTTATCCTGCAAAGTACGCACAGGCTTCGTACTTTGGCCCCATGGAATTGTACCTTGATTCCGCGAATCCCGCGGAAATTTCAGCCGGTTTTAAACTCGGAATTTTTTACGGCCTCACGACGACCCCTACCTTCCTTCAGCGTCAAGGAGTTGCGGACGTCGACGCCTGGTTGCTCGAGACCGCCAAGCAGGTACCCGTCATTCAGGTCGAGGCCCTGGGAAATTCCGCCGACGAAATCACCGCCGAAGCCCACCGCCTGCTGGCCATGGGGCTTCCGCGCGAAACCACGGTGTTTAAAATTCCGGTTTCGCTGCACGGCGTCGAAGCCTGCGCCCGGCTGAGCAAAGAGGGCATCATGACCAACGTGCACCTCATATACACGCCGCAGCAGGCCTATATGGCCATGAATTCCGGAGCCACCTACGTGTGCCCGCTGGTAGGCCGCCTTCAGGATCAGGGCACGGACGCCCTCGCCCTAGTGGATTCCATCGTGGCGTTTAAGGAGCGCCACGGCTACGCGTCCAAAGTGATGTTTTCGTCGGTGCGCCACAGCGAGCACGTGCGCAATGCCATGGACCTCGGAGTCGATGCGGTCACCGTGCCCTGGTCGGTGGTGAAGCAGCTCCCCAACAACCACCTTACTTCCCTCGGAACCGCACAATTCGACGAGGACCACCGCCGCATGACGGTTCGGGTGGCCTCGGTGCTGCGTCCGACCCAAGCAATTGTTTCGCCCGACACGCCGTTGCGCGACGCGTTGGTCGCCATGACGGTGAGCGGACTCGGCGCCGTGGTGCTGGCCGAACAGCAAAAAGCCGTGGGCCTGTTCACGGACGGCGACCTGCGCCGCCTGCTCGAGCGATCTGGAGGCTTGGACGTCAATGCCAGCCTTCGGTCCGTGCACGCGCTGTCGGTGCCGCATTCGATTTCGGCTACCGCCCTGCTCAACGAAGCTTACGCCCGATTTGCCGAAACCAAAGTGGATCAACTTTTAGTTGAAGATGAGTTGGGCAACGCTTTGGGATTGATTGATATACAAGACCTTAATGGCCTATAATTACGATAAGTACTCGGCGCTCATACTGGATTGGGACGGCGTCTTTACGGATGGCAAAAAATCCCAGGATGGTTCGTCTTTATTCAGCGAAGTTGACCTAATGGGAATTAACCTTCTCAGGTTTGGTTACTTTCTTCGAACAAAAAAAATGCTGCGAGTAGCCATAGTGACTGGTGAACGTAATTCTACTGCGGAATATGTTGCTCAAAGAGAGCACTTTGATGTGTTTTTATACCATTGCAGA
>JBEAQA010000176.1:0-5405 GCA_041164105.1 Bacteroidota bacterium
AACAAATGCTGATCCAGCGCCTGACCGAGGCCCTGCCCGGCAGCGGCGTCCTCGGCGAAGAAGGCGGCGAATCCTGGGTCGACGGCGGAGCCAACTGGATCATTGACCCCCTCGACGGCACGACCAACTTCATCCACGACCTGCCGCCCTACGCGGTTTCAGTGGCCCTGATGCAGGACCGCGAGCTCGTGTGGGCCGCCGTGTACGAACTCGGCCAAGCTCGAATGTTCACGGCCGCTAAGGGCCACGGCGCGTTCTGCGACGGCCAGCCCTTGGGCATTGCCAACGGGGCCGCCCTGCACGAAGGCTTGGTCGCCACCGGCTTCCCGTACCACGAATTTTCGCAAATGCCGGCCTACCTCGAGGCGCTTCAGGCCTGCTTTCGCGGTTCGCGGGGCGTGCGGCGCTTTGGTTCCGCCGCCACCGACCTCGCCTGGCTGGCCGACGGCCGTTTTCAGGGCTTTTTTGAGCACGGACTCGCCCCCTGGGACGTCGCCGCGGGCATCCTGCTCGTTCGCGAGGCGGGCGGGGTCGTCACGGACTTTTACGGCACGGAATTGGACGACTACGACCTGGTGCGCTGCGGCAGCATCACGGCCGGAACGCCCCGCACCTACGCCGACCTTTTACCCATTACCCTCGAAGCTTTTCGTTCGAAATGACCCTACACCCCACCCCCATTCCCGGCCTGATCGTGCTCGAACCCCGTGTGTTCGGCGACGAGCGCGGCTACTTCTTTGAGTCCCTGCGCCGCGATGTGCTGCCGGCCGACGTTCCGGAATTTGTGCAGCACAACGAGAGCATGAGCAAGCGCGGTGTGCTGCGCGGCCTGCACTTTCAAGCTCCGCCGCGGGCCCAAGGCAAGCTGGTTTCGGTGGTGCGCGGGGCCGTGTACGACGTGGCCGTCGACATCCGCGTCGGTTCGCCCACCTACGGCCAGCACTTCGGGCTGCGCCTCGACGCCGAATCCAAAAAACGCCTGTACATCCCGGCGGGTTTTGCCCACGGCTTCTTGACGCTCGAGGACCACACCGTGTTTCAGTACCTCTGCACCGACTACTACGCGCCCGAACTCGAGGGCTGCGTGAAGTTCGACGACGCCGACTTGGGCGTGGACTGGGGCGGAATCTGGAATTCCGACGACGACTTCACCGTCAGCGCCAAAGACCAGATCGGTCAAGCGTTTGCCACGTTTAAAAGCCCCTTCACCTACGGTGGCTAAGCGCTGGATGGCCGCGCTGGCCCTCGTCAGCCTGGGCGCGCTCGTGGCGAGCCGCAGCGACGCAGTGCTCGACGCCCTGGGCCGGGTGGCTGCGACCAACGAAACGGTGCCCGTGCCCCTGCCCCACCACCTCGAAGTCTTTGGCGAATCCGTGCCCTTGTCCGAAAGCGACATTGCCGAGTGCCTGAGCCGCGAACTGCACGCCAACACCTACTGGCATTCAAACACCCTGCTGATGCTGCAGCGCCGTCCGCGCTGGGAAGCCCGAGTGCGCACTTGGCTGCGCGAAGAGGGCGTTCCCGGGGACTTTGTCTACCTGCTTGCGGCCGAAAGCGGATTTCAACCGACCGCCTTTTCGCCGTCGGGGGCGGCTGGACTCTGGCAGTTCATGCCCGCCACCGCCAAAGAGCACGGACTGCGCGTCGACGGCCAAATCGACGAGCGCTACCACGCCGAAAAAGCCACTCGAGCGGCGGCTAAGTACCTCAAGCGCGCCAAAGAGCAGACCGGATCCTGGTTTCTCGCTGCGGCCGCCTACAACATGGGACTGACGGGCGTACTCCGCCAAATGGACCGCCAGGGCGAGCGCGACTACTTCCGAATGACCTGGAACGAAGAAACCGGCCGCTACGCCTTTCGAATCGCGGCGATGAAGCTGATCCTCGAGCACCCCGAACACTACGGATTTCAGGTTCGGGCTGAGGAACTCTGGCGCGAAGAACCCGGCCGCCGCGTCGCCATAGACAGCAGCGTGGCCCACTGGGGCCGCTGGGCCCAGCGCGAGGGCACGTACTACCGCGAACTCAAGCGCCGCAACCCCTGGCTGCGCGAGTCGTACTTCGAAAACCCGGATTCCGCCCGAATTGAACTTGAGCTTCCCGAGAAGCGTTAAAAACAGAGCATGAAGCTTCGCATCCTTGGCGCCCGCGCCCACAACCTCAAAAACATCGACGTGGAACTTCCGCGCCGAAAACTGGTCGTGGTCACCGGCTTAAGCGGAAGCGGCAAGTCCTCGCTCGCCTTTGACACGCTGTTCGCCGAGGGCCAGCGCCGCTACATGGAAACGTTCAGCAGCTACGCCCGCCAGTTCCTCGGCACGATGGAGCGTCCGGACGTGGACCGCATCGAAGGCCTGTCGCCCGTCGTCGCCATCGAACAAAAGACGACCAACCGCAACCCGCGCTCGACCGTGGGCACGGTGACCGAGGTCTACGACTTTTTGCGCCTGCTCTACGCCCGCACCGCCACCGCCTATTCGCTGGCCACCGGCGAAGCCATGGTGAGCTACACCGACGACGCCATCCTCGAGCGCGTGCTGACCGATTTTGACGGCCAGCGCGTCGCCGTTCTGGCCCCGGTGGTCCGCGCCCGCAAAGGCCACTACCGCGAACTTTTCGAAGGCTTGGCCAAGCAGGGCTACCTCAAAGCGCGCGTCGACGGGGTGTGGCTCGACATCGACCGCGGCCTCAAGCTCGACCGCTACAAAACCCACGACATCGACGTGGTCGTCGACCGGCTGAGTCCGGGCACCGACGACGTCGAACGCCTCAAGCGGAGCATTGCCGTCGCCATGCGCCTGGGCCACGGCAGCATCACCGTCGTCAACTGGGACAACCAGGTTCAAAAGCACTTCAGCCGCAACCTGATGTGCCCCACCACCGGCTTGTCGTACCCGGAACCGGAACCCAACACCTTCAGCTTCAACTCGCCCAAGGGCGCTTGCCCGCACTGCGACGGCCTCGGAACCGTCCGCGAACTGGCCCTAAACAAGGTCGTGCTCAACCCGCGCCTCAGCCTGCGCGACGGGGCCCTGGCGCCGCTGGGCACCTACAAGGCCTCGTGGATCTTTCAGCAGCTCGAGCACATCGGCTGGCGCTTTGGATTCACCCTCGACACGCCCTGGAAGGACCTGCCCGACGCCGGCCGCGACGCCATCCTGCACGGCTGCAACGAGGACTTCACGCACACCCAAAAGGCGGCTGGGATTTCGCGCAAAATCAGCATCAAGTACGAGGGCTTGAAGCCCTTCATCGAGACCCAGGGCCGCGACGGCACCAAGAGCTTGCAGCGCTGGGCTGACGACTACCTCGAGGACGGAACCTGCAGCCACTGCCACGGCGGCCGTCTCAAGCCGGAATCCCTGATGTTCCGCATCGCCGATAAATCCATTGCGGACGTGGCCGGAATGGCCCTGCACGAACTGGCTACGTGGCTGGACGGCGTGTACGCCAGCCTGCCCGCGGCCCAGCAGCGCATCGGCGGCGAAATCCTCAAAGAGCTGGCCACCCGCGTCGGATTTTTGAACGACGTCGGCCTGAGCTACCTCTCGCTGAGCCGTTCCGCCCGCACCCTGAGCGGTGGAGAGGCCCAGCGCATCCGCCTGGCCACCCAAATCGGATCGCAGCTGGTCAACGTACTCTACATCCTCGACGAACCGTCGATCGGCCTGCACCCGCGCGACAACAACCGCTTGATCCGCAGCCTCGAAAAACTCCGCGACCTGGGCAACAGCGTGGTCGTGGTCGAGCACGACGAAGAACTCATGCGCCACGCCGACCACATCGTCGACATGGGTCCTCGGGCCGGAATCCACGGCGGCCGCGTCGTCGCCGAGGGCAACTTCGCCGAACTCCTAGCCTCTGACAGCTTGACCGCCAAGTACTTGCGCGGCGAACTCAAAGTGTCCGAGCCCCGGGCTCCGCGCGCCGGAAACGGCAAAACCCTCACCCTGCACGGCGCCACGGGCCGCAACCTGCAGCGCGTGACGCTTGAACTTCCGCTGGGCAAGCTCGTCGTGGTCACGGGGGTTTCGGGATCGGGCAAGTCCACCCTGATCAACAAAACCCTGCACCCCGCGATTGCGGGACCCCTGCAGGGCCTGCTCGACAAGCCCGAGCCCTTTGAGCGCCTCGAGGGCCTCGAGCACCTCGACAAAATCATCGCGGTCGACCAAAGCCCGATCGGACGCAACCCGCGATCGAATCCGAGCACCTACACCGGCGTGTTCAATGAAATCCGCAAGCTGTTTAGCGAGCTTCCCGAGGCCAAAATCCGAGGCTATGCCCCGGGCCGCTTCTCGTTCAACGTCAAGGGCGGGCGCTGCGAAACCTGCGAAGGCGGCGGCATGCGCGTCATCGAGATGAACTTCTTGCCCGACGTCTACGTGCCCTGCGAAACCTGCCAGGGCCGCCGATTCAACCGCGAAACCCTCGAGGTGCGCTACAAAGGCCACAGCATCAGCGACGTGCTCAACATGAGCATCGAAGAGGCGATGCACTTCTTTGAGCCGGTTCCGCGCATCAACCGGGTACTGCAAACCCTCAACAGCATTGGCCTGGGCTACATCACCCTGGGCCAGTCGGCGACGACGCTCAGCGGCGGCGAGGCCCAGCGCATCAAACTGGCGACGGAACTCAGCAAGCGGTCCACCGGCCAAACCCTCTACCTGCTCGACGAGCCGACCACCGGCCTGCACTTTGACGACGTCAAGGTGCTTATGGACGGCCTGCACCGCCTCGTCGATCAAGGCAACACCGTCCTGGTCATCGAGCACAACCTCGACGTGATCCACCAGGCGGACCACATCGTGGACCTCGGCCCCGACGGCGGATCGGGCGGCGGGCGCATCGTCGCCACCGGAACCCCCAGCGAGGTCGCCGCGGCGCCCGAAAGCATCACGGGGCGCTACCTTGCCGAATACATTCACCGCTTAAACTCCTAAGACTATGGCTACCAATGGATCTCGGCCGATCAAAACGGCCTTCAAGCACAAGTCCTGGAACGAGGTACGCACCAACGACTCGTGGGCCATCTTTAAAATCATGGGCGAGTTTGTCCAGGGCTACGAGCGCCTGTCGCGCATCGGGCCCTGCGTGAGCATCTTTGGTTCCGCCCGACTGCCCGAAGACCACCGCTGGTACCAAACGGCGCAAGACATTGCCGAAGGGCTCGGCGCCAAAGGCTACGGAATCATTAGTGGCGGCGGCCCGGGCATCATGGAAGCCGCCAACCGCGGCGCTAAAGCCGTGGGCGCCCCCTCGGTGGGCCTCAACATTGAGCTTCCGCACGAGCAAAAACCCAACGACTTCATCGACCTCGACAAAAGCGTGGACTTTGACTACTTCTTTGTGCGCAAGGTCATGTTTGTCAAGTACTCGCAAGGGTTTGTCGTCATGCCCGGCGG
>JBEAQA010000177.1:0-2699 GCA_041164105.1 Bacteroidota bacterium
ATGCGCGCGAAGTGCGGCGAGCATTCGTAGGCGATGCCCACAATGCCTTGGGCGCCCAGAACGGCGAACGGCGGACGAAGGTTTTCGTCGGAACCGATGTCGATCAGCCCCCAGGGCTCGGGCGCACGGTGCTCGATAAACAGCAGGCGGCCGGGGACGTACTCAAACCCGCCTTCGGCGTAGGTCGCGCTAACCGGTTGGGTACTGTCCAAGGCATTTTCGCGGCGGAGTCGTGCCACCTCGGCAATCAGCCCCTGGTTTGCCTCTTCGAGGGCGAGGTAGGATTCCCAGCCGTGAAGCCATCCGCGCCACTGCGCTTGGCGTTCAAGTACCTGAGCCCAAAAGATGCTCTCGTGGGCCAAAGAGCGCGCATAGGTGAGGCCGAGGCCAAGACCTTGAAGCGCAACCAACGTCAGAATCATGCGGTAGCGAACAAAAAACCGCAGTATGTTCTGCATCGCTTAGCGCATCAAAAGCGTACGGTACTTCTCGAGGTTCTTGAGGGCGATGCCCGTTCCGCGCACGACGGCCCGCAAAGGGTCTTCGGCCACGTACACCGGCAGGTCCGTTTTGGACGAAATCCGTTGGTCCAAGCCGCGCAGCAGCGAACCGCCACCCGCCATGTAGATTCCGGAATTGTAGATGTCGGCCGAAAGTTCCGGCGGCGTCAGCGAAAGGGCTTCCATCACGGCGTCCTCGATGCGCGTCAGCGACTTGTCGAGTGCGCGGGCGATCTCTTTGTACGAAATGTCCACTTGCTTGGGCTTGCCCGAAATCAAGTCGCGACCTTGCACGCTCATGTCGTCGGGCGGAGAGGCCAAGGTTTCGAGTGCGGCGCCCACGTTGATTTTGATCAATTCGGCGGTGCGGTCCCCCACGAACAAGTTGTGCTGGGTGCGCATGTAGTACGCAATGTCGTTGGTGAACACGTCGCCGGCCACCTTCACCGACTTGTCGCAGACGATGCCGCCCAGGGCCAAAACGGCGATTTCGGTGGTTCCGCCGCCGATGTCAATGATCATGTTGCCTTTCGGCTCGAGGACGTCGACGCCGATACCAATCGCGGCCGCCATCGGCTCGTGGATCAGGTACACCTCTTTGGCGTTGGCGTGCTCGGCGGAATCGCGCACGGCGCGCTTCTCTACTTCGGTGATTCCGCTCGGAATGCAAATCACCATGCGGAGCGAGGGCGCGAACCAGTTGTTCTTCAGCGCGGGAATACTCTTGATCATCTCGCGAATCATGTGCTCTGAGGCGACGAAGTCGGCAATGACGCCGTCCTTCAGCGGGCGCACCGTGCGGATGTTTTCGTGGGTTTTGCCGTGCATCTGCATGGCCTCGTGCCCGATCGCCAGGATGGCGTTGGTTGTGCGGTCCAGCGCTACAATCGACGGGGCGTCGACGACGACCTTGTCGTTGTGGATGATGAGCGTGTTCGCCGTACCGAGGTCAATGGCGATGTCGTACGTAAGAAAGTCAAATAAACCCATGCGGGACTTAGTGTTTGAAGTGTCGGAATCCGGTCATTACCATGGCCACGCCGTGCTCGTTGCAGTACTGAACGCTCAAATCATCCTTGACGCTTCCGCCCGGCTGAATGACCGCGGTAATTCCTGCTAAGTACGCAATTTCGACGCAATCCGGGAAGGGAAAAAATGCGTCGGATGCCATTACGGCTCCTTCGAGCGAAAGCCCGAAGGATTTGGCCTTGTGAATGGCCTGCTGCAGCGCGTCCACGCGCGAAGTTTGGCCCGTGCCGGCGGCGATCAGTCGGCGGTCTTTGACGAGCACGATCGTGTTGCTCTTGGTGTGCTTGCCAATGGCGGAAGCGTAGAGCATGTCGGCGATTTGGTCCGGAGTCGGTGCCGTACTGGTGACCACTTTGAGGTCTTCCGCCGAGTCCGTGTGGTGGTCGCGCTCTTGAATCAGGACGCCGTTCAGCACCGAACGCACCCGGTAGTGGGGCAGTTCGGCGGCGCGGGTGCGAACCAAAATTCGGTTTTTCTTGGATTTCAAAAGCTCCAAGGCGTCGGGGGCGTAGTCCGGGGCGAGCAGAACCTCAAAAAAGAGGTTGTTCATGGCCTCGGCGGCGGCGAGGTCCACCGTTTGGTTGCAGGCGATCACGCCCCCAAAGGCCGACACGGGGTCGGACGCCAGGGCGTCGTTCCAGGCCTCGAGCAGGGTCGGGCGGCTGGCCATGCCGCAAGCATTGTTGTGCTTGATGATGGCTACCGTCGCATCGTGGCCCTCGGCGACAAAATCCAAGGCTGCCTCGACATCCAGCAGGTTGTTGTAGCTCAGTTCTTTGCCGTTGAGTTGCTCGAGTTGGTCGCTCAAGTTGCCGACGTACCAGGCTTTCTGGTGCGGGTTTTCGCCGTAGCGCAGGCCGTGGCGCGTTCCGCTCAGGGTAGGGAAGGGCTGCTCGCTGCCCAGCGTCCATGCCGCAATGTGGGCGTCGTAGTTCTGGCTCGTTTGAAAGGCTGCGCCGGCAAAGGCCTTGCGCTGCTCGCGGGTCAGGGTTCCGCGCTGGCTGCGCAGCAGCTCCAGCACTTCGCCGTATTGGCTGCGCGAGCTGACGATCCAGCAGTGGTCAAAATTCTTCGCGGCGGCGCGAATCAGCGAAATGCCGCCAATGTCAATTTTCTCGATAATGTCGGCTTCGTCAGCGCCCGAAGCCACCGTGTCCTCAAACGGATAGA
>JBEAQA010000178.1:0-6407 GCA_041164105.1 Bacteroidota bacterium
CGCTCGCCGCGTTGCCGCCAATGCGGAACAAAATTCCGTACACCTTGAGCGAATCGTTGACGTACACCCGCTGGCTCATGCCGTCGGCCGCCACGTTGTGGCGCAGCGCCAAATCTTGGGCATCGTCGATCAGCGCTGAGAGGTTGCCGCGCACCGGCAAATACGTGAACTGCACGCGCCCGCGGCAAAAAGGGTAGACCAAATCTCCCCATCCGGGCTGGGTTCCTTTAGCTTCCCATTGGGCGGAACCGTGGTGCGCCACCGTGAACGGTTGGGCGTCGAGGTACGAGGGCGATTTGTCCGCCGGAATCTGCACCCGCGGGTAGCCCTTGGGCTTGGGCATTGCGACGGATTCCGGCCAAAAGAGGACCGCAACCACGGCGGTTACGGCCAGCCCGCCCGCCAAGGTAATAATTCGGTTAATCTGCACGGCGAGTGACTTTTACGCGGACAATGCGGCGCCGGTCGCAGGCCTCGACGGTCCACGAAATCGGTCCGTGGTCGCGTTGTTCGCCCTTGTGGGGCATGCGGCCAAGTTGCTCCAAAATCAGCCCGGCGAGGGTGTCGGCTCCGCTGCGCTCGAGCTCGTCCGGATCGAGGTCCAGCGCGCGCACTACGTCGTTCAACGAAGTGCGGGCCTCAAAAACAAAGGTGTGCTCGTCGAGTTGGGTGAAATTCTTGGGCTCTTCGGTGTCAAACTCGTCGTTGATTTCGCCCACAATTTCTTCCATCACGTCTTCGAGGGTTACCACTCCCGACACGCCACCAAATTCGTCGACGACCACCGCCAGGTGCATCTTTTTAGCGCGGAAGTCCCCGAGCAAGTCGTCCAATTTCATGTTTTCGGACGCGAACATGGCCGGACGAATCACGTGCTGCCACGCGGTGTCGGGGGCAGCGCCCAGCAGGGGCAAGAGGTCTTTGGAGTGCAGCACGCCAATAATGCGGTCGCGCTGGCCTTGGTATACCGGAATCCGCGAGTAGCCGCTCTCGGTCACCACCGCCAAGACTTCGCTCAGCGTGGCTTCAGCCGAAACGTCCACCAAATCCTGGCGCGGAGTGCAGACCTGGCGAATGCGCGTTGAGCCAAACCGCACGATTTCGCGAAGCCACTTTTTTTGCTCGACGTTGGTTGCGCCGCTGTCGGTTAATTCCAGGGCTTCTTCGAGCTGTGCCACCGTCACCGTCGCGTTGGCCCGCGGACCGCGCTGCAGCGCCCGCGACGTCACCATCAAGCTTTTGGCCAGCGGACGGGCAGCCCTTAGGGCCATCCACACGACCGGAGCCATACGGGCGCTCACGGCCACGCGCTTTTGGTTGGCGACCGATTTGGGCACGACTTCGCCCACGAGGAGCAGCACCGCCGTAGCGATGCCCGTTTCCCAAAAGGCGCGCACCCACGTGGCGGTTCCGTCCGATAGGGCGCCGCCTATCCACAGCCCCCAAACCAAGACAAATCCGAGGTTAAAGAGGTTGTTCCAAATAAGTAGGGTGGCCAGCAGCGACTCGGGCTGGCGGCACAATTCGATCACTTTGCGCTCGCTGTGCTCGCGCTCGAGTTCGTCTTTTTCGCTGGGGCTCAGGCCAAAAAAGGCGACTTCCGAGGCCGAAGCCAAGGCAGAGCCCACCAAGAGCAGCCCCAAAACCACCATGGTGGCGGTCGTGGAACTGGCGTCTACAGCCAGAAAGATGCTACTCGGAAGAGGGTCGGCGTCCAAAATGCGTAGTTAGGGTCCGAATCAAGGGCTTAAAACTGGTCGTCGCCCTCGTAGTCGTCTTCGTCGTGCACAAACGACGAATTCGTCTGGTTGCTGCGGTAGCTGGTGCCGCCCTGGTTGCCTCCGTGGCCACCTTTGCGGGCTCCGCCGCCGTATTCGTCCTCGCGTCCGCGCATCGGATTCGGTCCGAGCATCGTCATCGAGTCGGCTGAAATCTCAATGTTGTAGCGGGTTTGGTTGTGCTCGTCGGTCCACTGGCGCGAACGAATCTTGCCTTCGATGAACACCTTGTCGCCTTTGTGCAAAAAGCGCTCGCAGACTTCGGCCAGGCGCGGGCTGCGCACGACGACGGTGTGCCATTCGGTGTTTTCCTTGCGGTTGCCTTCGCGGTCCGTAAAGTTTTCAGTGGTGGCGATGGGGAACTTGACGAGCATTCCTCCGTTTTCGAAGCGGCGAACTTCCGGGTCTTTTCCGAGGTTGCCGATCAGCATAACTTTATTTAAAGTACCTGCCATGGATATAGTTGTACGTGGTTAAGATGGGTTCAAATGTACACGAATTTGGATAACCAATGCATAAACACCTGGGGCATACCGTGCGCCTTCCACTCGCGGACGGTGAACCAGCGTTCGGGTTCGGTTTCGGGGGCGGAATTTCGGTGCATGTACGCCGTAATAGCCCGGTGGCTCAAGCGGTGCGCGACCACGTCGGGTGTGCCCGTTTCGGGCGCCTCGGCGAGCTCCGGCAGGCTGTACAGCCCCGACCAGATTCCGCCCTTGGGCCGCTGAACAACCCCAAATTGGTCGCCCCGCTGGACCACCGAAAAGTGCATGTCGACCGCGACCACCTTGGTTTTGCGGATCTTGACGGGCCGCTCCGCCGCGCTTCCCGCAGCCCGGGCGGCGCAGTATTCCGCGATCGGACACTCCCCGCAGCGCGGTTTGCGCGGAGTGCACACGTGCGCGGCCAAATCCATGACGGCCTGGTTGAAATCCCCGGGACGTCCCGCGGGCACTAAATTCTGGGCAAACGCTTCAATGAACGCGCGGCTCGAGGCGGAATCGATGGGGTCGCTCCAGTCGCTCAGTCGGCTGTACACCCGGTACGCGTTGCCGTCCAGGGCCGGAACAGCCTCACCGTCGACAATGGACGCCAGCGCGCCGGCCGTGTAGGGGCCAACGCCCGGAACTGCCAACCAAGCGTCGCGTCCCACCGGCCATCCCTTGGCGGCAATGTGCTTTGCGCCGCGGTGCAGCAGGTCGGCCCGCCGGTAGTAGCCTAAACCGCTCCAAAGACCTTTAACCTGAGCCTCTGGGGCGTTCGCAAGCGACTCAACGTCCGGAAGTTCCGCCAAGAAACGCTCCCAGTACGGAAGCCCCTGATCCACACGTGTTTGCTGAAGAATGACCTCGCTAAGCCAGATGGCATACGGATTGCGGAGGTTTCGCCAAGGTAAAGACCGGCCCGAACGGTCGTACCACCGCAGCAGATTTTCGGTTAGAGCTGGGATTTCAGTTGGTGAGTGCTTCAATTCGGACTATCTTTGCGCCCGCTAAAATAGCCCGATATAGGGCTCAGTATTAAACGTTTTATCTCGTCAAATCATGACCAAAGCAGACATCGTAGCGCGCATCGCCGACCGTACGGGTATGGAAAAAGCTGACATCCTTGCCGTAGTGGAAGGGTTCATGCGTGAAGTTAAAAGCGGAATGGAATCCGGTGACAACGTCTACCTCCGCGGTTTTGGAAGCTTCGTGCTGAAGAAGCGCGCCCAGAAGACCGGCCGCAACATTTCAAAGAACACCACCTTGGTGATTCCGGCGCACTTCATTCCTTCGTTCAAGCCGGCCAAGACGTTTGCCGACTCGGTCAAGAAAAATGTAGCCGTTAAGTAAAACGGTCATCCTCTAGTCGTTCAGAATCATGCGTACGTGGTGGATTGCACTCTCGGTTCTCGTCCTTGGGGCGGGGCTGATGCTGTTGCTTCCAACTACCGCTTCGGAATCGGCGGAACCCGCAACGGAAGTTGTGGCGAGTCCGCTGGATGCCAAAGTGCGCGAAGCGGTTCGCCGCATTCAGGACGGCACTGGGAATCCCATGGAGGCAATCACCCTGCTCCGCGAGGTGGTTGAAGAGGACCCCAAGCACCGAGACGGTTTGTTCTACCTCGGTGAATTTTCGCGCATGTCCGGTCAGCTCGACCGCGCCTTGGAACGCTACCAAACCCTGCTGTCGTACTACCCAAGCGACCTCGAAGTCGCCACACGGTACGCCGAAACGCTGAACGACCTCGGTCGCCGCGAAGAGGCGCTTACCTTTATCGAGTCCTACACCGCAGAGCACAGCAATTCCGACGTAAGCGGACTGAACCAACTGCGCGAGCTCTGGAACGAGGGGGATGCTGAGGCACCCGCCGGATCCACATCATTAACCCATTAAACGACTTAGTTATGCCAAGCGGTAAGAAACGCAAGCGCCATAAGATGGCCACCCACAAACGCAAAAAGCGCCTTCGCAAGAATCGCCACAAAAAGAAATAAGGGCTGACTCATGCGTACCGAGCTGATTATACAAGCCAGCGAATCGGACGCTATCATCGCCTTACTTCAAGACGGTCGTCTGACCGAACTCGTCGCTGAAAACGAGCAACAGCAGTTTTCAGTCGGCGACGTGTACCTCGGGGTGGTGCGCAAATTAGCGCCCAGCCTCAATGCGGCTTTTGTCGATGTAGGATACGAGAAGGATTCCTTCTTGCACTACCACGACCTCGGTCCCCAAATTCCGACTTGGCAGAACTACCTTAAAAAGGTTCGCCAAAGCAAGTACACTTCAGATTTGTCTGAGGTCGAAATCCTTCCCGAAATCGAGAAGGACGGAGCCATGGAGGCCTTGATTAAGCCGGGCGATGAGGTGCTGGTTCAAATCACGAAGGAACCTATTTCGACCAAAGGTCCAAGGGTTACTTCGGATATATCCATTGCGGGACGATTTATCGTTCTGGTGCCGTTCAACGGCCGAATCTCGGTATCTCAAAAGATCCGCGACCGCAAAGAGCGAGAGCGCCTGCGCAAGCTGGTGCAAAGCATACTTCCCAAGGGATTTGGCGTCATTGTGCGCACGGTCGCTGAGGGCGTAACGCAAGAAGACATCGAGGCCGACCTTCACGATTTGGTGAGCCGTTGGAAGACACTGTACCGCAACGTTCGGGGCGCCAAGCCCAAGAAGTGCGTGCTCCGCGAAATGGACCGGGCTTCGGCCTACCTGCGCGACGTCTTCAACGACAGCTTTGACCAAATTGTCGTGGACCACGAGGCCCTGTACGACGACATCAAAGGCTACGTTGAGGCGATTGCGCCCGAGCGAGCCAACATCGTCAAGTTGCATACCTCCGCCGTGCCGGTCTTTCAGCACTACGGAGTAGATCGCCAAGTCAAGAGCGCGTTTGGCCGCACGGTGAACATGGGCAAGGGCACGTACCTGGTCATTGAGCACACCGAAGCCATGCACGTCATCGACGTCAACTCGGGCAACCGCTCGGGTAAGGGCGAGAGCCAAGAGGACCACGCTTTGGCGGTGAACCTCATGGCGGCTGAAGAGATTGCCCGCCAGCTGCGCTTGCGCGACATGGGCGGAATCATTTGCGTCGATTTTATCGATATGGCCAAGGGCGAACACCGCCGCGAGCTGTACGAAAAAATGAAGGACTTGATGGCCACCGACCGGGCGCGCCACAAAATCCTCCCGCCGTCGAAGTTTGGTTTGGTCGAAATCACGCGCCAGCGCGTGCGTCCGGCCCAGGCCATCGAAACCAAGGAGGAGAATCCCGACGCCCTGATCGATGCGCCGATCACCCTGATTGACGCACTGCAGCACAAGTTTGAGCAAATCACCGCCTCGCGGAAGCAAAAGGGCAAGTCCGACACGGTCTTCTTGCACGTGCACCCGTTTTTGGCGGCCTACCTCAAGCAAGGTTGGTTCTGGCAAACCCTCGAGTTCAAATGGTCGCGCATTGCCGGCCAAAAGCTCAAGGTGGTGTCGCGCGACGCCTTCAAAATGCTGGAGTACCGTTTTGCGGATGCCGAGGGTAAAAAAATCGGCTAAGCAAACGTTTAGAAATGCTTCAAGGCGGCCCGCAACGGCCGCCTTTTTTGTTTCTTCGCAGTATGGCTTTCGGACGGACTAAAACCTACACCCTCGACGAGGCGCGCGCGGCGATCCAGCGCTACTGCGCCTTTCAGGAGCGCTGCCAAAGCGAAGTGGCGGAGCGGCTTCGCAGCATGGGCGTGCTGCCCGAGGCCCAAGCGGACCTGGTCAGCGAACTCATGGCCGAAGGCTACCTCAGCGAAGAGCGCTTTGCCCGGGCCTTCGCCCGCGGAAAATTCCGCATTAAAGGATGGGGTCCGCACAAAATTGCGCTCCACCTGCAGGCCAAGCGGGTATCGTCGGCCTGCATCGCCCTGGGGCTGGACGAATTGGACGAGGCGGAACTTCGCGCCTACCTAGCGCGTAAAAAAGAGGACTTCGACGCCGAACACGAATTCATGGCGTGGTGCTACCGCAAGGGTTTTGACCAAGGTATGGCAGTCTCGGTGTTCCGAAGCGAGGATTAACCCGCCCACGCGGCGAGCCCGTCGCGCAGCAGCCCAACCTCGGTATCGCCTACGTCGTAGTGCAGCACCGCCCGCAGCC
>JBEAQA010000179.1:0-3333 GCA_041164105.1 Bacteroidota bacterium
CACGGGCGACGTGGTGCTCTACCTCAACCCCGACACCGTGGTCCCCGAAGGCAACTTCTCGACCGCCTTGGCCTACCTGGCCGAACATCCCGAAGTCGGATCGCTCGGCTGCCGCATGATCGACGGCACCGGCGCCTTTTTGCCGGAATCCAAGCGTGCCCTGCCCACCCCGAGCGTGGCCCTGTACCGCTTGCTGGGACTCAGCGCCCTGGCCCCGCGAAGCCCGCGCTTCGCCCGCTACTACCTCGGCCACCTTCCCGAGGACCAAAATGCTGAGGTCGACGTGCACTGCGGCGCCTGGATGATGGTCCGCAAGCCGATCCTCGACCAGCTGGGCGGATTCGACGAGGCCTTTTTCATGTACGGCGAAGACATCGACCTGAGCTACCGCATCCAGCAAGCCGGCTGGCAAAACCACTACCTGGCCACCTCGCCCATCATCCACTACAAGGGCGAGTCCACCAAGCACGCCACCTGGAAGTACGTCCGCACCTTTCACGAGGCCATGGACATCTTTGCCCGCAAGCACTTCGCGGGCCGCGCCACCGCGTTCTCTGCGCTGATTCGGCTCGGAATCTACGCCAAGGCCAGCGCCTCGATGCTGCAGCGTTGGGCCTTGGTGCTGCTGCCGGCGCTTGCCCTGCTCGCCCTCGGTGTTTTTTTGGCGGAATCCCTCACCAGCTACTGGGAGCGCTCGCACCGCTACGTCGAGGGCGGCGCCTACCCCGACGTGTACCGCGAGGTGGTTCTGCCGGCCTACGCCCTGCTTTGGCTGGCCGTCTACTACGCGTTGGGTGGCGCGCGCGGAACCCTCAAGCGCTGGCTCAGCAGCAGCCTCGTGGCCACCCTGGTGCTGCTCGTGGCCTACGCCCTGCTGCCGCTGGAATGGCGCTTCTCGCGCGCCCTGGTACTGCTTTCTTCGGTGATGTTCAGCGCCTCGGCCCTGCTCACCCGTCTGGTTCAGCTTGGCCTGAGCGTTCGGCAGCGCGGCATACTTCGCAGCGGAACCGCCCACCTCGGTCGAATCCCCCACGGTGCCGCTCCGGCACGGAACGCCGCCGACTACGACGTCCCGACCGGCCCGGAATGTTCCGCCGTCCTGGCGAGCATGCGCCCGGACGTGCTTGCCGTGCATCCCGGCCCGGAAGTGCCCTTTCAGCGCGTCATTGAACTGATGCTGGAACACCGCGGGCAGGGGCTTCGCTTTCGCACGGTCTACCCGCAGTGGGCGCTCGGCAGCGACGACCGCCGGGCCGCATCCGACACCGCATTGCCCGAACTCGCCAAACCGTCGGTACGTCGAACGCGGGCGGCGGTGCACTTGGGAATTACCGCGGTGGTGCTTGCCGGTGCGCCGCTTTGGGTATGGACTCCGCGCGGCCGTGGATTGCTCCGCGGCCTCCCCTCCGTGCTCCGCGGGTCCGCCAGCTGGGTCGGCTATGCCGGAACAGGCGACGGACTGCCCCAACTACGACCCGGATGGGTTCCGCACGTACCGCCCAGCGGCCAGCCAGAATGGGACGCCGAAGCCGACCGACGCTATGCCAACCGTTGGCAAGCGGATTTAGACGTTTACGCCCTTCTGCGCCGGCCCCCTATGCCGTAAATTTGCCGCACAACCCCAGCGACTATGTTTGAATTGACGATGCCCAAGATGGGCGAATCTGTAGCCGAAGCCACGATTACTCAATGGCTTAAGAACGAAGGCGACGCCATTGCCCTTGACGAATCGGTGCTGACGATTGCCACCGACAAGGTGGACAGCGACATTCCCTCGCCTGTCGCCGGGGTCCTGGTTAAAAAGTTATTTGGCGAGAACGACGTCATTCAAGTCGGTCAAGTCATTGCCCACATTGACACGGGGGACGGCAAGGCCGCGGCTCCGGTTGCCGCTGCCGCTGCCGCTGAGGCTCCGGCACCCGAAGCTCCCGCTGCCCAAACCGCAGCTCCCGCCGCGCAACCCGCAGCTCCCGCAGCTCCCGCCGCGCAACCCGTTTCCAAAGGAAGCGGCGCACGGTTCTATTCCCCACTCGTTCGCAGCATGGCCGCGCAAGAAGGACTTTCGCAAGCCGAACTCGATCAAATTGATGGCTCGGGCCAAGAGGGCCGCGTCACCAAGCACGACGTCCTGGCCTACCTGGCCCAGCGCGCCAGTGGCGTGGTTCCGACCGCCGCCCCGACCCCTGCAGCAGCTCCAGCTGCCCAGGCTCCTGCCCCGGCCAAAGTAGTGGATTCCGCACCCGCCGGCCACGCATTCAAGGCCCCAGCGCCGACCATCTTCCCGGGCGACGAAATCCGCGAAATGGACCGCATGCGCAAACTCATCGCCGACCACATGGTGATGAGCAAGCACGTGTCGCCCCACGTAACCTCGTTTGTCGAGGCCGACGTAACGGCCATCGTCCGCTGGCGCGAAAAAGTCAAGGGCGGCTACGAAAAGCGCGAAGGCGAAAAGCTCACCTTCACCCCCATCTTCATGGAGGCGGTGGTCAAGGCCATCAAGGACTTCCCGAACATTAACGTCAGCGTGGACGGCAACAACATAGTCTACCACAAGCCCATCAACTTGGGTATGGCGACGGCACTGCCGAGCGGAAACCTCATTGTTCCGGTCATTAAAAACGCGGACCGCCTCAGCCTGAGCGGCATGACCAAAGAAGTCAACGAACTCGCTACCAAAGCGCGCAGCAACGCCCTCAAGCCTGACGACATTCAGGGCGGAACCTACACGGTCACCAACGTGGGCAGCTTTGGAAACATCCTTGGCACGCCCATCATCAACCAACCCCAGGTGGCCATTTTGGCCCTCGGTGCCATCCGCAAGATGCCCGCCGTGGTCGAGACGGCCGAGGGCGACGTGATTGCCATTCGCCACAAAATGTTCTTGTCGCACTCGTACGACCACCGCGTGGTGGACGGCGCCTTGGGCGGAATGTTCGTACGTCGTGTCGCCGACTACCTCGAGCAGTGGGATCCCAACCGCGAAATCTGATGATGAATTTGACCCGTCCCCTCTGCGTCTTCGACATTGAGTCGACGGGCATTAATGTAGTTCACGACCGCATCGTCGAACTGTGCGTGCTGCGCGTGCTTCCCGACGGAAGCGAAACCGTCAAAACCTGGCGGGTCAACCCCGGAATCCCCATTCCGGCCGGTGCCACCGCCATCCACGGCATCAGCGACGCCGACGTGGCCGACGCTCCGCCGTTTGCCGGAATTCTTTCGGAACTGGTTCCGATGATTCAGGGCAGCGACCTGGCGGGCTACAACAGCAACAAGTTCGATATTCCGATGCTGGCCGAGGAACTGCTCCGCGCCGGCAGCGATTTGGAC
>JBEAQA010000180.1:0-2957 GCA_041164105.1 Bacteroidota bacterium
CACCGGCCTCTGAGTCTAAGTCCAAGCCCAGCAAGCCGCCCCGAGCGAGCAAGCCGGCCGCCGCGGTGGCCCCCGAGCCCAAAGCTTCACCCGCACCCGAAGCGCCGACCGCCCCGAAGGCAACGGAGGCAGCTTCTGCGCCTACCACAGGCCTGAGCCCGTTTGCCCAGTTCGTGGCGGCCTTGGGTGCGCCAAATTCCGCCCCCGACCAGGGCCAGCTCATCGATCAGTTTTTGGCCGAGAATCCACGGATTACGCCGCTCGCCAAAGACGCGCCGGCCCCCGAGGTGCGCACGCAGCCCGACGAGCAGGTAACGGGGCTAGTGACCGAAACGCTGGCGCGCATGTATGCCGAGCAAGGGCACGTGGCCAAGGCAATTCAGGCCTACGAAATTTTAAAGCTGCGAGTTCCCGAGAAAAGTTCGATATTTGCCGCCCGCATCGAAGCGCTTAAAACCAAATAAATTAGAAGACCTATGACGTCCTTGTTTATGATCCTTATCGCCGTAGTGAGCATCCTCCTTATGCTGGTGGTGCTGGTTCAAAGCCCCAAAAGCTCTGGAATGGGCGGTGCCTTCGGCGGCAGCGCAACCTCGATGATGGGCGGTGTGAAGCGCACGGCCGACTTCTTGGAGCGCGCCACGTGGACGCTGGCCGTGGCCCTTTTTGCCTTGGTTCTTTTGGTGAACATGCTCAACCCAAGCGCGACAACGTCGAACGGGGCGGAGTCGGCCATGGAAGAAGTAATGGACGATGCCCCGGTAGAGGCACCGGTTCAAACTCCGGCGCAGCCGGCCGCTACGGACCTTCCGGAATCGGCGGAGTAACGTCCAAACTGACAATTTTTCGCAAAGGGCGCTGACAGTTTGTCGCGCCCTTTGTGCTTTAGGCCCTGTGGCACGACGTGTGCAGCATGGCTTGCGAACTCCGCAATCGGGGTTCACTAACACGAATAACCAAACTAGATAGACACTATGGCTGATTTGACCATTCGTCCCCTGGCTGACCGGGTGATTGTCGAGCCCGCGGCAGCAGAGACCAAGACGGCTTCGGGCATCATCATTCCCGATACCGCACAAGAGAAGCCCCAGCGCGGCATCATCCGCGCCGTCGGCAACGGCAAAAAAGACGAGCCGATGACCGTCAAGGTGGGCGACACCGTGCTGTACGCGAAGTACGCCGGTTCTGAGATCAAGTACGAGGGCACCGACTACTTGATCATGCGCGAATCCGACATTTTAGCAATTATCTAATACCGATTATACCATGAGTGCAAAAGATATCAAGTTTGATGTAGCCGCCCGCGACGGAATGCGCGCTGGCGTGGATGCCCTGGCCAACGCGGTCAAGGTAACCCTCGGCCCCAAAGGCCGCAACGTAATCATCGAGAAGTCCTTCGGAGCTCCGCACGTCACCAAAGACGGCGTGACCGTAGCCAAAGAGATTACGCTCGAAGACAAAATTCAAAACCTCGGCGCCCAGATGGTGAAAGAGGTGGCGAGCAAGACCGCCGACATCGCCGGCGACGGAACCACCACGGCTACCGTACTTGCCCAAGCCATCGTAAGCCAAGGCCACAAGAACGTAGCCGCTGGCGCCAACCCGATGGACCTGAAGCGCGGAATCGACAAGGCCGTAGCTGCGGTCGTGGCCAACCTGCGCAGCCAGTCGCACGAGGTGGGCGACAACAACCAAAAGGTGGAGCAAGTAGCCACGATTTCGGCCAACAACGACCCCGCCATTGGTGCGCTCATCGCTGAGGCTATGGCCAAGGTTAAGAAAGAAGGCGTCATCACGGTTGAGGAAGCCAAGGGTACCGAAACCTACGTGGACGTCGTAGAAGGTATGCAGTTTGACCGCGGTTACCTGTCGGCCTACTTCGTGACCAACACCGAGAAAATGGTGGCTGACTTGGACCGCCCCTACATCCTGATCTACGACAAGAAGATCAGCACGATGAAGGAGCTTCTTCCGGTGCTCGAGCCGGTGGCCCAGACGGGCAAGCCGTTGCTGATCATCGCCGAAGACGTCGACGGTGAAGCACTGGGCACCCTCGTGGTGAACAAGATCCGCGGCGCGCTGAAGATTGCGGCCGTGAAGGCTCCGGGCTTCGGCGACCGCCGCAAGGCTATGCTCGAGGACATCGCCATCCTCACGGGCGGAACCGTAATCAGCGAGGAGCGCGGCTTCAAGCTGGAGAACGCCACGATGGACATGCTCGGAACCGCCGAGAAGGTGACCATCGACAAGGACAACACGACGATTGTGAACGGAGCCGGCAGCGCCGACGACATCCAAGCGCGCGTGCAGCAAATCAAAGCCCAAATCGAAACGACGACCAGCGACTACGACCGCGAGAAGCTCCAGGAGCGCCTCGCCAAGTTGGCCGGTGGCGTGGCGGTGCTTTACGTGGGCGCCGCTTCGGAAGTCGAGATGAAGGAGAAGAAGGACCGCGTCGACGATGCGCTGGCCGCTACGCGTGCCGCCATTGAAGAGGGTATTGTTCCGGGTGGAGGTGTCGCGCTGGTGCGCGCTACCGAAGCGCTGGCCAACCTTGAAGGCGCCAACTTCGACGAGACTACGGGCATCAAGATCGTGGCCCGCGCCATCGAGGAGCCGCTCCGCGTCATCGTAGGCAACGCCGGCCTCGAAGGTTCGGTAATCGTAGCCAAGGTGAAAGAAGGCAAGGGCGACTTTGGCTTCAACGCCAAGACCGAAGAGTACTGTGCGATGTACGAAGCCGGAATCATCGACCCGACCAAGGTGACCCGTGTGGCGCTCGAGAATGCTGCTTCGGTAGCTTCGCTGCTCCTCACCACCGAGGCGACCATCGTTGAGCTTCCCAAGAAAGAGGCTCCGATGCCTCCGATGGGCGGCGGAATGGACGGCATGATGTAATCAGCCGCTCCAACTGAGTTAAGAGAGGCCGCCCTGGGGAAACCTGGGGCGGTTTTTTT
>JBEAQA010000181.1:0-6826 GCA_041164105.1 Bacteroidota bacterium
TTCAGGTGAACATGGCCGACATCGAATGGGATACGTTCCGCTCGAGCGGCGCCGGCGGCCAAAACGTCAACAAGGTCGAGACGGGGGTGCGCTTGCGCCACAAGCCCTCGGGCATCGTCATCGAGAACACCGAAACGCGCTCGCAGCTGCAAAACAAAGAGAAGGCGATTCAGCTTTTGAAGTCGCGCCTCTACGAGCAAGTGATTGAGGAACGCAACGCCAAGCGCAGCGAAATCGAGGCCGGCAAAAAGAAGATTGAGTGGGGCTCGCAGATCCGCAACTACGTGCTGCACCCCTACAAATTGGTCAAGGACGTGCGCACCGGGGTCGAGACCAGCGATCCCGACCGCGTGCTCGACGGTGAGCTCGACGCGTTTTTGAAAGCTTACCTGATGTCCGACGGTCAAGCGGCCGGAGACTTCGAAGACGACGGGCTTTAAGTCCGGCGTAGGCTGATTCGTACCTTCGGTACGATGCGCCGCCGTAATTTGTTAGGATTCGTGCTGTGGTGGGGGTGGATGGCCCTCGCCGCACAGGTGCTGTCCAAGCCCGAACCCCTGCTGTACCCCAACGCGGGCCAATGGCCCCAAGAGGTCTTGGCCATGGCCAATTTGGACGCGGCGCGGGTGTGGGTCTTGGCCGACGGGCTGCGCTTTGTGGCGCGGATTCCGGGCGAATCCGACAGCGTGGCGGTGTGGACCGAGCGCTACGTGGGGTCCGGCGGCGGCCAATTCGAACTTCGCGGCAGCGGGGCGCCGACGACGTTTCGCTACGGACGATCCCCCGACGTCACCGTCTACGGAGCGCCCGTTGCTTGGCTGCGCGGGGTCTACCCCGGCTTGGACTTGGAACTGCGCCTCGAGGGCGGTCGCCTCAAGACCTGGTGGCACGGCCACGGCATGGACCGCATTCAAATCGCGTTCGAGGGCGCCCAAGCCCGGCGCAGTGCGCGCGATCGGGACCTGCTCTGGCTGCAAACCCCGGCGGGCCGAGCGGAACTGCACGCGCCCATTGCCTTTGACGCGGCCGGTCGCCCCGTGCCCTCGGCCTGGGTTCGGCGGGGCCGGACCTGGGGATTCCGCGCGCCCGAGGCCGTGCGCCTCGATCCCAACTACGTGTTCAGCAGCTTCAGCGGCTCCCTCAGCGACAACTTTGGCTACACGGCCACCTACGACCTTCAGGGCCGAACCTGGTTGGGCGGTACGGCGTTCGGAACCCAATTCCCGACGCAAAACGGCCTTCAGGCCAACTTTGGCGGCGGCGGCGTGGACATTGCGCTGATGCTGTTTAATTCCGCCGGTACCGGCATTGTGGCGTCGACCTACCTCGGGGGTACCGGCCAAGAACAGCCGCACTCGCTGCGCGTGGCCCCCAACGGCGATTTGGTGGTGCTGGCGACCACGAATTCCCCGAATTTTCCGGTGAGTGCCACTGCCTACGACACCTCGATGGCCTTGGTTCCCGGCGGCGGAACCTTGGGCGGGGGCGGCATCGTGTTTCAGTCCCCCACGGACCTCGCCCTGCTGCGCCTGAGTCCCACGGGTTCGGCCTTGGTGGCCGGGACCTTCTACGGCCGCTTCGGCTACGACGGGCTGCAGGACGTGAGCACTCCGCACTACGGCGACGAGGCCCGCGGCGACATTTGGGTGGATTCGCGCGGAATCTGGATCGCCACCGCCGTTCGATCTCGGGGCTTGGCGACCTGGCCCCTCGACACCTCGCGGGGCGGAACCACCGACGGCCTCTTAGCGCACTTCAGTCCCGACCTTGACAGCCTGCGTTGGGCGACCTACGTGGGCGGGCCGTCGCTCGACGGACTGACTTCGTTGATTCCGACGCCCACCGCGAACGGCGAGCGCCTGGCTGTGGTGGGCTGGACCCAGGGCATGGGCACCTTGACCGGCAACGGCATCACGACCGTCCCCAACGGCCAAGCTGAGGCCTACTACGGCCTTTTTGACCCGCTGACCGGCCAGCGCGAGGCCGAAACCTACCTCGAACCCCAATACTGCACCTCGTACGGATTTTTGGCCGCACAAAACCCGGCGGGCGCCTACGCGGCGGTGGGCGACTCGGGAGCCGTCCTGCTCTCGCTGGGGCTCGGCACCACCTGCACGGGTTCCGGTCCCTACGCGGGGCCGCTCGCCCCGACCCCCGGCGTCTTTCAAAACCCCAATTCCACCCAAATCTTGGTGTGGATTTCGGCGGCCGGCGACAGCGTCTACCGCACGCACTACATCGGCAACGGCCAGCTCAATCGGCGGATTTCGCCCACGGCGCTGCAAGTAGACGACTGCGGTACGGCCTACTTCTCGGGCTGGTTCGGCTTGCTCAACGGCGGGCTGATGACCAACCTCTTCACCACGCCCAACGCGCTGCAGCCCACGACCGACGGCAAGGACTTTTACTTCTTGGCCCTGGACCGGCGCGGCCAGCCGTCGTATGCCACTTATTTTGGCGGAACCGGCCCGGTGGACGAGCACGTCGACGGCGGAACCTCGCGCTTCGACCCCAACGGCGTCATTCACCAAGCCATTTGTGCGGGCTGCGGCGGGGTGGACGACCTGCCCATCTTTCCGAGCAACGCGCACTCCGCGATCAACGGGTCGCCCAACTGCAATATGGCCGGGGTGCAGATTGCCTTTGAGCTGCTCGCGGCTTCGGCGCAGCTCGACCTGAGCCTGGACACGGTCTGTGCCGGCGACAGCCTTTACTTGACCGGAACCACGAGCCGTACCGACCAACTGACCGTGAACTGGGGCGACGGCACCGTGTACACCGGGGCGCCCCAGCCTTTGCCGGGTCACGTCTACACCCAACCCGGAACGTATTCCGTCCTACTGACCGCCTTGGATACCCTTTGCCTGACCCAGGTCCAGCAGACCCTGAGCGTGGTGGTGCTGCCCGGAACCTCCGTGCGCGCCGACGCTCAACTGAGCTACGACCCCTGCGACCCCAGCCGAGGGATGACCCTTACGCCGGGCCCCTTACTCAGCGCCCAGTGGCTCGTGCTCTACAGCGCCAACGGAGCGGTCGACAGCCTCGCAGCGCCCTACCAATGGACCGGAACATCGTTCACCACCAGCTATTCGGCCTGGTTGGTGGCCTACGACAACGTCTGCGGCCGGCGCGACAGCAGCTTGCTGCAAGCCGAGTTCCGCCCGCCCCTGAGCGAACCTGGAGCCACCGTTACCGGCCCCGCCTGCATCAACGGCCAGCCAATGCGCGGGCTGGGCATTCCCGGCAACGCCAACCAGTCGTACTGGCGGATTCCGTCGGTCGGCGTCGTGCCCGGCTTTAACGTGCAGTGGCAGCCTTCGGGGTCGGGCACGCAAACGGCTTGGTTTGTGGTGGCCGACACGGTCTGCGGAACCAAAGATTCCGTCCAAGTGCAGTACGCGTTGGTCGGAGCTGACCTGGACAGCCTGACGCTGCCCAACGTGTTTACGCCCAATGGGGACGGAGTGAACGACGAATTCCGCCTGCGCCCCACGGAGGCCCAGGCCCTGGATCAGCTGTTCCTCAAGGTGTACAACCGCTGGGGTCAAGAGGTGTTCCGTACGTCCGACCCCAATTTTAGCTGGGACGGTCGCTACCTCGGCCGCGTCCTTTCGCCCGGAGTCTACATCTACCACGCCACCTGGCAAAGCGCCTGCGGCAGCAGCGGGGACCGGCACGGAACCCTCACCTTAAACGAATAAAAAAAGCGCAGCCCCTTCGGGCCGCGCTTCCTTATTTGGTTCAACAAGGCCTTAGTGGCCGACCATGTCCTCGGGGCGAACCCAAGCGTCGAACTCTTCGGCGGTCACGTAGCCCAGCTTGAGCGCAGCTTCTTTGAGCGTGCTGCCCTCGGCGTGGGCCGTCTTGGCGATTTTGGCCGCCTTGTCGTACCCAATGTGGGTGTTCAGTGAGGTCACCAGCATGAGCGAATTCTCAAGGTGGCGCTGAATGATGGCGTAGTTGGGCTCGATTCCGGCCGCGCACTTGTCGGTGAACGACACGCAGGCGTCGCCGATCAAGCGGGCGCTTTGCAGTACGTTGGCGGCAATCAAGGGCTTAAATACGTTGAGCTCAAAATGGCCGGTGGCTCCTCCCAGCGAAACCGCCACGTCGTTGCCAATCACTTGAGCCGCGACCATGGTCAACGCTTCGGGCTGTGTGGGATTGACCTTGCCGGGCATGATGCTCGAACCGGGCTCGTTGTCGGGAATGATGATTTCGCCAATGCCCGAGCGGGGACCCGACGACAGCATGCGGACGTCGTTGCCAATTTTCATCAGCGAAACCGCCACGCGCTTGAAGGCGCCGCTCAGCTCCACCATCGCGTCGTGGGCTGCCAGGGCTTCGAACTTGTTGGGGGCGGTTTTAAACGGCAAGCCGGTGAGTTCCGCAATTTTCGCGGCCACCGCCACGTCGTAGCCCTTGGGCGTGTTGAGGCCGGTACCGACGGCGGTTCCGCCCAGTGCGAGCTCTGAAACCATAACCAGCGCGTTTTCAATGGCGCGGATGCCGTTGTCGAGCTGCTGCACGTAGCCGCTGAATTCCTGTCCCAAGGTCAGGGGCGTGGCGTCCATGAAGTGGGTGCGCCCGGTCTTGACCACGTCTTTGTAGGCCTTGGCTTTGGCATCCAGGGCATTGCGCAGGTGGCGCAGGCCGGGCAGGGTGGTTTCTACCGTCCGCTGGTACGCGGCAATATGCATGGCGGTCGGGAAGGTGTCGTTTGAGGACTGCGACTTGTTCACGTCGTCGTTGGGGTGCAGCACCTTCTTTTCGTCGAGCAGGGATCCGCCGCTCAGCACGTGGCCGCGGTAGGCGACGACCTCGTTGACGTTCATGTTGCTCTGGGTGCCCGAGCCGGTTTGCCAAATCACGAGCGGAAACTCGCCGTCGTGCTGCCCCGTGAGGATTTCGTCGCAGACGCGTCCGATGAGCTCGGCCTTGTCGGCGGCCAGGACGCCCAGGTCGCGGTTGGTCAGGGCGGCCGCTTTTTTCAGGTAGGCGAAGGCCCGGATGATTTCTTTGGGCATGCTGCCCTCGG
The DNA here is from genome assembly GCA_041164105.1 of Bacteroidota bacterium. Taxonomy (GTDB): domain Bacteria; phylum Bacteroidota; class Bacteroidia; order Flavobacteriales; family Schleiferiaceae; genus TMED14. Next base: position 5,039 of record JBEAQA010000181.1, read on the forward strand.
GGCCGATTTTGAAGTTGGTGCGCGAACGCTCCGTTTGGGCGCCCCAGTAGGCGGATGCGGGCACGTGGACTTCGCCCATCGTGTCGCGCTCAATGCGGGTTTGTGTGCTCATGCCGCAAAATTACGCCCGACTTGGGGCGCAAAGAATTGACGGTTGTCACCTATCTTTGCCCCACTACGCAATTCACGTACCCACCAACGACGCGAACTATGAAATTTCTCGGATTCCTCCTCGCCATCCTGATCATCCTGACCGGCTTCAGCATGCTGGTGTTCTTGGCCCTTTTTGTAGGCTACTGGCTGACGCTGATCGGATTGGAGCGCGTGATGCCCGAGCGCATCTACAAGTGGTTGGAAGGCGCCAAGCGCTAATCCACCCCAAACCCAAACAAAAAAGGCGCCCGGTGGGCGCCTTTTTTTGTGCGGTACCTCAAGCGGCTACACGAAATCTTCGCCGCGGCGCATTTTGACGTCGTTGACGAACTGCTTGATTTCGTGCTCTTTGCTTCGCGGGCAAATGAGCAGGCGGTTTTCGCTCAAGATGACAATGTAGTCGGTTAGGCCGTCGACCACCGCCACCATATCGCTCGGAATGTGGTACGTGTTTCCTTGGGCGTCGTACGACAAAACGTGCTGTCCGCTTCCCGTGTTGCCGTGAGCGTCGGCCGCGCGCTGCTCGTGCACCGCGCCCCAGCTTCCGAGGTCGGACCAGCCAAATTCCGCCGGCATGACGAGGACCTGCTTGGCTTTTTCGAGAATGCCGTAGTCAATGGACTCGTTGGGGCATTCGCCGTACATCGACGCGATGAATTCTGCCTCGGACGGCGTACCGTAGTGGTCCCAGCCGGCATTGAAGCTGGCGTACATCTCGGGCATGTGCTTTTCGAAGGCGCTCAGAATGGCGTTGGCGTTCCACACAAAAATGCCCGCATTCCACAAAAATTCGCCGGTTGCGATGAACTGCTCGGCCATCTCGCGGTTTGGCTTCTCGGTAAACGTTTTAACCGGATGCACGTCCGCGGCGTACTCGCTCTTTTCGGGGCGGAACTGGATGTAGCCGTAGCCCGTTTCGGGGCGAACGGGATTCATACCCAAGGTCATCAGCACGTTGTGGGCGCCCGTGGTGTTCAGGGCGGACGTCAGCCGCGCGGTGAATTCCGCTTCGTTGGTGACCAAATGGTCGGCCGGCGTCACGACAAAATTGGCGAGCGGATCCCGCTTTTTAAGCACAAAGCCCGCGTACGCCACGCAGGGCGCCGTATTGCGGCGGGCCGGTTCGGCGAGAATGCGTTCGCGGTTCAGTTCCGGAAGCTGCTGCAAGCACGCGTCGGCGTAGTCGGCGTGCGTTACCACGTAAATGTGGTCGGCGGGCACCACGGACTTCATTCGGCGGAACGTCTGCTGAAGCAGCGTTTCTCCGGTTCCCAGAATGTCCAAAAACTGCTTGGGTTTGCGCGAGGTGGAGGTCGGCCAGAAGCGCGATCCGACTCCGCCAGCCATAATTACGGCGTACTTGTGTTCCATAGCCCGAGGGGGTTAGCGCGCAAAGGTAGGGAAGTCCCCGAGGTCGTACCTTTGCCGCCTTGATCGTTTTCGGTCATTTACGCACCATCCAGATGAAAAACATTGTACTCTTTGGTCCTCCGGGCGCAGGCAAGGGCACGCAAAGCGCGTTGCTCGTCGACGAATTCGCGCTGGTTCACCTGTCCACTGGCGATATTTTTCGCCGCAACATTCGCGAGGCTACGGAATTAGGTCGCTGGGCCAAGTCGTTCATGGACCAGGGTC
>JBEAQA010000182.1:0-2842 GCA_041164105.1 Bacteroidota bacterium
CGTCGCACCTTAGAGCACTCCCACTTAGGAAGCATCGGAAATCCAGGCCTTGAAGAACTCACCCATTACCTTCATACGGAGCACGCCGGTTTTTTTGGTTCGATAGAACGCGCTTCGAGGGCCCTAAATCAACTTGCAGAGACTGTCTAAACCAAAGTGCGTGTTTAACCATTGTTTTGAATGTTTAACCACGTATATTTGCAACCTAATTCAACAAAAAACCATGAAAACCACTTTATTCACTGCTGCCGCTGCAGCACTTGTTTTGGCTTCGTGCGGAAATTCCGCAGAAGAAGTCGTAGCTGCTGAAACCCAATCCTACACTGTAGATGCTGCTGCATCAAGCGTAGAATGGAAGGGCGAAGTAATCGGCGTGTACGGCCACAACGGCACGGTTAAGCTTGCTTCAGGTACGGTTGAAATCGCCGACAGCGTCATCACGGGCGGAACCTTCACCATCGATATGACCAGCATTTGGCCTACGGATTCCGCGTCGTACAAGGATCAAGATGGCGGCCGCGCCACCGACCTGGTTGCCCACCTGACGACCGACGAGTTCTTTGGCATCGACTCGTTCCCCACCGCAACGTTTGAAGTGGTGAGCGCTGAGGGCCTGGACAAAGTAAACGGCAAGCTGACGGTTAAAGGAGTTACCGTTGACGAGCAGCTCGAAATCAGCAACCTGCAGGTTTCTGAGGCGGGTGCTACGTTTACCGGTACTTTGGTTTTTGACCGCCAGAAGCACGGCGTAAGCTGGAAGCACTTCGTGAAGGACTACGTTCTTTCGGACGACATCACGATCACCTTCACGGTGGTTGCCACTCCGGCCCTTTAATTGGCCCAGGACTTCGAATAAAAAAGCCCCGCCGAAATGGCGGGGCTTTTGCGTTTAAGGGTGGTCGCCATCAAGGGCTTACCACGTTCAGGCTCACGTTGAAGTAGAAGGGATTCCCGAGGCCGTTGGTTTGCGCGTAGGGATCGTCGCGCAGGATTCCGAAGGCACGGTAGATTTCGGTTCCGCCCACCAAACGGTCAACGTCGTAGCGGTAGTTCACGCGGTAGCCTGCCTGAACCGACAGCCAAATGAAGTCTTTGAGCGAAAACTCGTACACCATTCGGAGGCGGGCCTCTCCGCGGCGGATTTCGAGCTCTTGCTCGCGAAGGTCAAAACCACTGGCCGGGTTCCGCCAAAGTCGGTAGGACTGCCCTTCGAGCTCGTAGCCTGCAAACAGCATGTTGCGGGGGTTGATCGTGCGGCGAACGTGGGCCCGAGCCGGAAACAGCACCTCAGCCCCCCACTTGTTGAGCGCGTCCGTGGAATTGTACAGCACGACGGGGATGTAGTTGATTTCACCCACGCGGTAGGTACGGGCCAAGCCCACCCCCCACTGCTTTTTCTCGGTCGGACGGCGTCCGTAAATCAACGCTGCGGAATACTTGAGGTAGTCCGCCGGCATCAGTCCAACACCGTAGGTTCCGCTCAGGTCGGCCGAACCTTGAAAAAGTACGAACTGCTTGCTGTCGAGGGGCTTAAAAACCGTGGTGTTGACGCCTGCGGTGCGAATTCCGTGCTCCGAAAGAGTCTGGTGCAGCGGATTGGATGCCGAGGTCGGCGCCTCCGCGTAGGCGTAGTTCGTGTTCCAGTAGTTGGCCCCCATCTGCCACACGAGGTGGGTTTTGGAGATCACCGGAATGTTGAAGCCCGCGCGCATTCCGTAGGTGGCGTTCACTTGAGCGGTTCCGTCGCCAGCGAGTTCCGATCCGTCGGCGGCCAGCATGGCGCCTGCGTTCAACGCATAACCTCCTTGGTAATCGTAGCCCAGCGAAATGAGCTTCGCCGGACTCAAACCCTCAATTTTGGGACTGCAGTAGCGCTTGGCTCCGGCATCGGCAAAACTGAGGTTGTCGTACAGGCTGTAATCTTCGTCCGGAAGCGTGGTGTCGCTCTGACCCCATGCGGGAGCGAACGAAACGGCGAGTGCCGCGAACAGGGTGCGGAATCGAGTCATCATTTCTTGGCAGGTTGAACCGACAGGCGCTTCCAAACGTCCGTACGGCCAAGTGCCTGAACGCCAATGTAACCGCGGATGTCCAGCGTGTTCTTATCCTTCATCTTGATGACGCAGTTGTAGGTGCTGCCGCTCAAGGGGTCGTAAATGGTGCCTTCAGACCACGTTCCGTCTTCGTTGTAGACAAAGTCCTTGAGCATTCGGTATCCCTTGAGCGGAACATTCTTAAGCGACGCATCGGGGTTGTTTTTGTCCGTCTTGGGCAGGCCCGTTTCGGGGTCGTTCGGCTCGATGAGCCAAACGATGCGGCCGTAGTACTTGGTGCCGATTCGGTCAATTTTGACGCGGGCACGTCCGTTGCTGGGTTCCCACACGCCGAGGAGTTTGTCTCCGGGGGATTCCTGAAGTTCAAAATTGAGCGATCCAAAAGCGATCAGGGCCGACATGGCCCACAGTGAAATTTTGCGAAGCATTGGTAATTAGGATTTTACAGTGAGTTCGAGCGAAAGGTTGAGTTTAAAGTTGCGGTTGCCGTCGTAGTAGTCTTCGGCGAGGTCAGCGTCAAGCACGAGGTACAGCGTTCCTTCGGCCACGATGGCGCCGAGCTCCGCATCGGGTGCTACATCGAGCGATACTTCGGCAGCACCGTCCGGCAGCGGATTTTTAAACGCAGCCTCTTGCATGGCCACCTCGGCGTTGTCGCTGGCAAAAGAGAGCACAAAGGACCGAACTTGGCTAAATCCAAGGCTGTCCCCGGCGAGCACCGTGGCACTTTTAAGGCGCGCGTCCGAGACCGACATTCCCTCTTCGTAGGCATCACCCAGCGCCGTGGC
>JBEAQA010000183.1:0-2989 GCA_041164105.1 Bacteroidota bacterium
CCAGAAGAGGCTGTGGTTGAAGTGGCCTCCACCGTTGTTGCGCACGGCGGGAACATCACTATGATCGTTCATTAACTCCTCAAGGCTCTTGCCTGCCATAGGCGTGCCCTCAATAGCTGCATTGAGGTTGTTAACATAAGCTTGGTGGTGCTTGCCGTGGTGAATTTCCATGGTCATGGCATCTACGTGCGGTTCAAGGGCATTGTGCGCGTAGGGAAGATTTGGTAGCGTAAACATTTCGTCGGATTTAAAGCGTTAAAAACGGAATTCCTTTATGGACTAACGCAAAAATAGGGCCTAGGGTTGGGCCGGCGCGTTAACTTTAACCTCGATGGCCAGTACGACTTCGGAATCCGCCCGCATTGCGGTCTACAGCGCCTCGGCGGGGGCGGGCAAAACCTTTCGCTTGGCGGTCGAGTACGGAGCCGCGGCGCTCGCGCGCCCCGACGATCCGGGCGCCTTTCGGCGCATTTTGGGCCTGACGTTCACCAACAAAGCGGCCCACGAGATGAAGGACCGGGTGCTCCGCACGCTGCAAAAGGCGGTCGAACTCGACGACCCATTAGCGGACCCCATTGCCAAAGAGATCGCGCTGCTGCTTGATATTGATGCGGCTGAGCTCCGTCGCCGGGCCGCCGCGGTCCTGAGCGAAATGCTGCACGACTACGGGTCAGTTTCGCTCGGAACCCTCGACCAGTTCACCCACCGCTTGGTGCGAACGTTTGCCATTGAATTGGGCCTCCCGAGCCAGTTTGAGGTGGAACTCGACGATGACTACCTGCTGGACTTGGCGGTCTACGAGCTGATGTCGGACCTCGGAACCGATTCCGCCCTGACCCAACTGGTGCTGGATTTTGCGCGCGCCAACCTCGAAGACGACAAGCAGGCCGATGTGTTTGAAGCGCTTAAAGCGATGGCCCGGCACCTCAGCAAAGAGGTGTCGACCGATGCTGTGGCCGCCCTGCGCGAATGGGATTTGGACCGCCACCGGCAGCTTCAGACCAACTTGCGCCAAAAGGCGACGGACTTGCGTACTCGGATGCGGGCGGCGGCGCCGAAGCTGCTGAAGTTGCTGGCTAGTTTGCCGGCCGAGTCGGTCAACCGGGCCGACTGGTACGCGAGCTACTTCAAAAAGCTCCGCAAGCCGGACGCGAAGCTTTGGGTTCCGGGCACGCATGTGCGAAAGTCCCTGATGGGCGACCCGGTGGCGATTTTGAAGGTCGCGGCCCAAAAAGATTCTGCGCTACGGGACCAAGCTGAAGAGGTGGTGGCGCACATGAAGGTGCTGCTGGGTGACCCCCTCGAAACCGCGCTCGACGGAGTGGTGCTCGACCTACTTCGCCGCCACGACCGCAGTGCCTCGGTGCTGAGCGAGCTTGCGCGACGTCTTGAGGAGGTGCTCGACCGCCTCAGGGTGCAGCCGATTTGGAAGTTTCAGCCGCTGATCCACCGCGAGCTTCGCGACCAGCCGACGAGCTACCTGTACGAACGTCTCGGCGAGCGCTACGCCCGCTTTCTGGTCGACGAGGCTCAGGACACTTCGCGCATGCAGTGGGCAAACCTCTGGCCGCTGATGGAGCACGCCCTGACCGGCCGCGAGCAGGGCGCCGGAGCCATGGTGGTGGGCGACGGCAAGCAAAGCATTTACCGCTGGCGGGGCTCCGATGCCGAAGAGTTTTTGGACCTCGTGGCGCGTGCGAAAAAAGGCGACAGCCCCTCGGACGCGCTTCCGGGACTTGAAGGGATGTCGGGCTTTGTAGCTATGGGTGACAACTGGCGTAGCCGGCACGGAATCGTCGCATTCAATAACCGTTTGTACACGGGTTTGGCCGCCAAGCTCGGCCAGGACGACCACCGCACCGCGTACGCTGATTCGGCGCAAATTCCGCGCGGAGCCTCCGGCGGCTACGTACAGCTTCGCGCGATCGAGGCCGAAGACAAGTCCGAGTTTGATCCTGCCGTGCTCGACGCCTTGGTGGCCGACGTGCGGAGCCGGCGTGCCGCTGGCTGGTCATGGGGTGATATGGCGGTTATCATGCGCCGCCGCGCCGAGGGCCGCATGGTGGCGGAGCGCTTTGCGGCCGAGGGAATCCCCATTTTGTCGTCGGAGCTTCTAGCAGTGACCGGTTCTGCGGCGGTTCAAGCTATGGTGGCCCTCTTTCGCTGGATGCTGCGACCGGGGGAGCCCGAGCGCGAGTGGGACGTACTGCGTGGCCTGCGCCGTGCCGGCGTGTGGCAGGTGGGCACGGAGGAATGGCTCCTGCTTGGCCAGTCGCGCCGCCGCGTCCAAGACGCCCCAGTCCCCGAGGAATTTGAGCCGGTACTTCGCCGAATCCTTCCGGGTTGGAGCCCCGAGGTCGCCTGGCGCCTCAGCCTTTACGAAATGGGTGCCTACACCGCACGAGCCCTAGGATTCAACGCTGACGCCGACGCCTTTGTCCTGCGCCTGCTAGACGCCATGCTCGACTTCTCGAAGCGTCAGGTCAACCGCCTCGAGGCTTTTATGGAAGAGTACGCCCGCCGGGCCCCGATGTGGAGCGTGTCGGCACCGGCGGGGGCGGACGCGGTCGAACTGCTTACCGTCCACAAGGCCAAGGGCTTGGAGTACCCCATCGTGTTCTTCCCTTGGGCCCAGCTCGACAACCCGCGCTTTGACCCGGTATGGCTCGATCCGCGCGGAGTGCTCGGGCCGGACCTTGATTTGCCGCCCGCGGCGCTGGTTCCGCTCACCAAATTCAGCTCGAATGAGGGCTTGCTTGACGAGGTCGGGCAGCGCTGGCCCGCCTACGCCGACCGGGTGCGCGAAACCGCGGAGCGCGCCGCCTTTGACGACGCCAACTTGCTGTACGTAGCCACCACGCGGGCCGTCGACGAACTCTGGGTCTACTTTGACCCCAAAAAGGGCTACGGGGGCTGGTGGCAGCAGCATGCCGAGGCCGAACTCGCCCAGGGCGAAGCCCGGCAGCTGGCTGAAAACCTTTGGACGTGG
>JBEAQA010000184.1:0-3028 GCA_041164105.1 Bacteroidota bacterium
TTTTGGTGTAGGATTTTATCATGCGTTTAGGTGATTAGTGTTCAGAAACTTACGAAAATTATTGCTTGGTTGGTGCATCCCACGTCAGCGAGAGGTAGGTCAGGCGTCCCACGGTGGGTCCGCCGTAGACCTGCACCACTTGGTTGTTGAGCAGGTTGCTCGATCCGAGCTTGACCGTCCATTGGGCGTCGGAAGAGGTCCACGACGTCTGCGCGTCCACGAGGCTGTAGCTCGGAATCCGCCCCGTGAATTGGGGCGAGCCCTCGAACAGGAAGCCTTCGACCCATTTGTAGGCCAGGCTGAATCCGTTGCGGCCCTTGGCGAGCTTCCAGTCGAGGTCGCGGCCCGAAAACGACAGGTTGTACTTGTGCTCGGGGGTGTTGTAGGCCGGAATAATGGGGTCGTCCGCGCCCGAGTTCAGGACGTTCCAGGTGTAGTTGCCGGCGAGGGTGTAGCGCTTGATGTAGTAGTTGGCGCCGACGCTGAAGCCCTGGGTGGTGACGCGTTCTTGGGCGTTGGACGCCAGGCGGTAGGCCTGCACGCCGCGCAGGCGGTCGGCGGCGCTTCCGCCCGGATTGTCGTCAATTTTAAGGGCCAGGTGGTAGCCGATAAAGTCGGTGTACCAACTGTAGTAGTAGGTGGCGTCGAGGTAGAGTCTGTCCCACCAGGTGCTGCGGTAGCCCAGCTCGACGTTGCGCACCTGCTCAGGGCGCACCCCCGGCATGCTGTAGTACTGCCACTGCCAGGTCGCGCGGTCCTGGGGCCCGGCCCCCAAAAAGTCGCTGACCTCGTCGAGGGTGACGAGCGAGTCGTAGCCGTTGAGGTTGCCCAGCAGCAGCGCCCGGCCCACGTTGTAGTAGAGGTACTGGTCCTGCAGGGTCGGGTTGCGGATGGCCGACGAAAAGCCAAGGCGCCACACGGTGCGGTCGCTGGGGCGGTAGACCACCGAGGCCGCCGGCGAAAAGAGCCACCTAAAGTTCTGGTTCTTATCCGCCCGAACGGTGGCATTCAGGGTCCACGCATTGCCCCAGTCCCGCTGGAAGCCGGTGTACATACCCACTTCCGCCACGCGGAGTACGCGGCCGTTGGTGTCGCTGAACAGGGTTCCGCGCGAGTTGGGACGGTACTGGCGAAGATTGGCGCCGACCGTCAGCCGTCCGCCCGCAACGTTCGCCTCGCGCTGGCCGTGCAGGTGGGCTAGCGAAGAACGGTCCCAAAACTGCGAGCCGCCCTCGGTGAAGGGCCGCGTGATGATGGATTGCTTGAGGGCTTCAAAGGCGGCGGAACCCGGAATCAGCAGGCTGTCCGGGTCGTAGGCCATGTCCATCCAGCTGCGGTTGTCCGCGTGAAACGCTTGAAACGCTTCGGGCTGGGCCGCCCAAAGTTCCTCCATCGCGGCGCTGTAGTCTACGTTGGGAAGCGTTTCGCTCGGGTAACCGTTGAGCGCGCGCACCTTTTGCTTTTGAAAAATCGTCCAGAACGAGCGGTACTGGTTGGCCCAAAAGCCGTCGTTGAGCACGGAATCCTGCATGCGCAGCGCCGTAAAGTAGGCGTCGTAGGTCTTGCCCGCGTCCTCGTGCGTCGTGTAGGCCCGCAGGAACCATTGCCCGTCCTTGCGGACTTCCACGCGGTTTTGAATAAACTGAATGTCCTTGAGGCTGAATCGGTTGTCCCCTTGGTAGACGGTGGTTCCGGTGCCGTAGTTGAGCGCATAGAGGGCTTCGACGCCCTTGCGGGTGCGGTAGTGGACCGAGGTGGCCATTTTCAGGTTTTCAGTGGTGTAGTCCACCAGCGCGGATTCCTCGATGCCGCGGCGGTGGTAGGTTCCGATGCCCGCATAGGTCTTGACGTCGCCGCCGTCGTCGTAGGCAATTTCGTCGCCGTAGCGGTTCACCGCATCGTAGCCGCCCGGGTTGGTGGCCGCGGACTTCGAATCGTCGGTGGGGTTCAGGTTGGTCGCCTCCCAGTCGTCAGCGCGCAGGGCAAAAAGGTTGATTTTGTAGGCCCAGCTGGCGGTTCCGTCCGCGCGTTTAAAGGCCTCCGCGTGGCGGAATCCAAATTCCGCCAACCGGCGCTCGCCCCCCTTGAGCTGCACCGACGTCCCTTGAAAGCGGTAGGGATCCTTGGTCGTCATGGCGATGACTCCGTTGAAGGCCGACGGACCGTAGAGGGCGCCCACGGCGCCCGAGATTACGTCGACGGACTGTACGTCCAGTTCGCTGGCTCCTAGGAAGTTGCCCAACGAAAAGTTGAGGCCGGGCGCCTGGTTGTCGACGCCGTCAATTACCTGGAGGCTGCGCACGGGGCTGGTGCTGTTGAAGCCGCGCGTGTTGATAATTTTAAATCCAATGCTCGCCGACGTGAGGTCCACGCCCTTCATGCTGCCGAGGGCTTCGTAAAAGTTGGGCGCCGGAGCCTCCTTCATGCTGACCAGGTCCAGCGCCTCGACGGTCATGGGGGCCTGCTTTTGTTTTTCCGAAATTTTGGACGCGACGATTTGGGCCTCCGAAAGTTCGACGGATGACGCGTTGAGTTTGATGTTCAGCGGATCCGAGTTCCGCACCTCGCCACGGTAGGGCTCGTACGCAAAAGCTTCTACCAAAATGGTCGCAGGAAGCTGTGCCCCCTGAATTACAAATTTGCCGTCGAAGTCCGTTACCGCCCTGGACGCACCGACCGTAACCACCGCTGAAGGCACGCCCTCACGGGTTTTGGCGTCGGTCACGGTTCCCGTTATTCGGACCGTTTGGGCGTGCGCCGGCCAAGCCAGCGCAAGGCAGAGCAGCGCAAAAAAGCGCAATATGGGTTTCATAAATGGCGTTTAGGTAGCCGTAAAGTACGGATTTTCCGCCGACTACGGGAACGGCGCCGACCAGCGTCCGCTGGCTACCCGGGCGTGGAAGGCCTCGGCAAGCTGGGCTGTCAGTGGTCCTCCTTTGCCCGAACCGATTTGGCGCCCGTCCACCTCCACGACGGGGGTGAGCTCGCCCATGGTGCCGGTGCCAAACGCCTCGTCGGCGGTATACAA
>JBEAQA010000185.1:0-2974 GCA_041164105.1 Bacteroidota bacterium
AGCACCAAGGCCGCCAGTGCCGGCACGTAGGTCACGCTGAATATCAGGGCGCCGATGAGCGCAAAACCCACCGTCTGCGCCATGGGGCGGAACATTTTGCCCTCGATGCCCGTCAACGTCAAGATGGGCACAAACACTACTAAGATGATGACCACGCCAAAGGCGGCAGACTGGTAAATCGCCCCCGCGCTCTTGGCGACGACTTCGTCGCGTTCGACCGACGGCATTCGGGCTTTGCCGTGCATCGCGGCCAGCACGGCCTCGACGACGATGACGGCCCCGTCGACCACAATACCGAAGTCAATGGCCCCCAGCGACATCAAGTTGGCCGATACTCCCGCCAACCTCATGCAGCTCAGTGCGAACAGCAGCGAGAGCGGAATCACGCTGGCCACCACGAGTCCGGCCCGAAGGTTTCCGAGCAGTAAAATCAGCACAAAAACCACGATCAAGCCGCCCTCGATGAGGTTTCGGCTCACCGTACTCAGTGCGCGGCCCACCAAATCAGAGCGGTTGAGGTAGGGTTCGATGCGAATCCCCGGAGGCAGGCTTTTTTCGATGGACGCCATGCGGTCCTCGATCGCCTGTGTTACCTCGTAGCTGTTGGCGCCCTTGAGCATCAAGAAAATTCCGCCGACCGCCTCGCCTTTGCCGTCGCGCGTCAGTGCGCCGTAGCGCGGAGCCGCGCCAAACCTGACCTCAGCGATGTCGCGCACCAGTACCGGGGTACCCAGCACGGGACTCCGTAGCGAAACGTGCTCGATGTCCGACAGGTTTTGGTACAAGCCCTCCAGGCGGATGTACCAGGCCTCTTCAGACTTCTCGATGTAGGCACCGCCGGCGTTTTGGTTTCCTTGCGCCACCGCATCGTACACGTCCGCCATCGTTAGACCCACCTCACTAAGTCGGTCAGGGTTTACAGCTATTTCGTACTGCTTGAGAAGCCCGCCAAACGAACTCAACTCCACCACGCCCGGAATTCCGCTCAGCTGGCGCTTAATTTGCCAGTCGTGAATGCTGCGCAATTCCGCCAAATCGTAGTGGTGGCCGGCGTCGACCTCAAGAGTGTACTGATAAATCTCGCCAAGTCCCGTGGTGATCGGCATCAGGCCTGGGCGTTCAATGCCAGCCGGGATTTGCCCTGCGGCCTGGTCAATTTGTTCGTTGACCCGTTGGCGGGCGGCCATGTTGTCGACGTCGTCGCCGAACACCACGGTGACTACCGAAAGTCCGTAGCGAGATACGCTGCGCACTTCTTCGACACCGGCAAGATTGGCCATGGCCAGTTCCACGGGGTAGGTAATGAACTGCTCGACCTCTTGGGGCGCCAAGGCCGGAGCCGTAGTGACCACCTGAACCTGGTTGTTGGTAATGTCGGGAACCGCGTCAATCGGCAAGTGGGTCGCGCTGTACAGGCCCCACGCCGCGAGCACGGCAGTCCCAAGGAATACGAGCATTTTGGCTCGTACAGAAAAATTTATAATACGTTGAATCATAGATGCTTAGCAAAGTTAACGGACGAGAGGTAGGCTGCCTGTGCAGCCGAGGTGTCACGCTAACGAGCTAGGCGGCGGTCTTCGGGACCAGGAACTGAGGTGACCTTGAGTACGGTTGCTTCCGTGGGGTGTTGCTGCATGAACGGACGGGGTCCATAGGACTTCTGACTCCACAGTCCATTTTGGGCCCAGCTGCGGCAACTGTACTTGATTTGCGTCTTCTGGAGCAACGTCGCACGAAATCGGAGCGAAGTGCTGCAAGTGGTCATTGCCTAAATCAACGCTAAAGAGTTCCCACAAAACAAAATTGGAAGCGGTGCTGCCGCTGTGGTCGTGCGGAACCAAACTGTGCCCCAGCATGAGTAGGGCCGAAAGTCCAAGTAGCAGGTTGCGCAGCGAAGCCATCATGCCGAAGGTTCCGTTTTGCGCACAAAGTGCCATACACGCCAAGCCATGACGGCGTTGACGAGGTAAAAGACGTACTTCGCCACGAAGGCCACGTTGCCGAATAATATGTTTTGGTACAGCTTCAACGAGTTGTACACCAGCCAGAAGACCCAGGTGTCGGCGTACATGCGGGGCATGTTGAGGGTTCCGCTAAAGGTGATGCCGGTGATGAGTGCGGTCACCCAGAATTTGGACAGGTCCTCTTCGGCGATTCCATGCTGCAAAAAGCCCGTGAAACCAATGTAGTTGAGCCCAAAGGCCAGCGCGAAGGCGCCGCCGGCCACCGCAAAGTAGTAGCGGTCCAGCGTGCGCGGAATTCGGTCGCCCTTGCGGCTCCACACAAAAAAGCTCAGCGCGTTGCCGATCAGCGAAACCGGGTAGGTGAGGAAGGCCGCCTTGTTGCCCAAGAAGTAGTCCACGATGGCCGAGTTGACGCTGGTGACCACGCCCACCGCATTGCCCCAGTTCTTGCGCTTCGTGGCCCACCGGGTACCCATCATGCTGACGGCCGCGCCGACGGTGCTTAATATTCCGATGGGCAGTCCCGCGATGACCGTCTTGTGAAATCCCAACGCGATGGATGCGCCCAGCACGGTGACGACACCCAGTAGGTCCATCCACTTGCTTTCGGTGATTTGCTTGAGGCGGGTCGACATGCGGTTAGAACAAAATTTTGGCGAAATGGTGCGCTCCGGGCTCGCATTGAGCTATTCGTTCTGCAGCAAGCACCGCGCCAAGTGCAAATCCGCGGCGGTTGTGGGCGACGTGGGTAAGTTCAATTTGATCGATTTCAGACTCGTAGCGTACGGTATGAGTGCCCGGAACGGGATCTTCTCGGCGAGCCGTAATGGGCAAGCTGCCCGGTTCGATTCCGTCGAGCGACCAGCCCGTGAGTTCCGGAAAAAAGGGCAGGAGCCCCTCGGCAAAGCTGATGGCGGTGCCGCTCGGCGCGTCCTTTTTGGCGGTGTGGTGCACCTCTTCAATGCTCGGGGTGTACTGGTCGCGGTAGGGGGCGAGGAGTTCCGCCATTT
>JBEAQA010000186.1:0-4921 GCA_041164105.1 Bacteroidota bacterium
CCGAGCCCTGGGGGCTGATCGACATCGGTTCCGACGAAAACCTTCGTCCGCCGTTCGCCGTTCTGGGCGCCCAAGGCATTGTGGGCATCGCCTACGAATGCTCGCCGCACTTCGCGCGCATTCGTCCGTTGAGCCATCCGGACATGCGGATTTCAGCTTCGGTGGAACGCACAGGCCACTTTGGCACCGTGAAGTGGAGTGGCCCAAATACCCGCTTTGCGGAATTTGTCGACGTCGCCATTGAGTCCGACCTGAAAAAAGGCGACCGCATCGTGACGGACGCCCGGTCCAACCTGTTTCCGGCAGGGTGGCTCGTCGGCACCGTAACCGAGGTGACGGTGGATTCGCTGCAGTTCACCCGTTCTGCCCAAATCCGCTTGGCGGCCGACCTTCAGCGCCAGCAGGGCGTCATGGCCGTATACAGTTTGCACCAATCTGAACGCGACAGCCTCTTACCATGACGCGCCCTGGACCCTGGATTATGTTTTCGCTGTGGGTGCTGCTGGCCCAGTGGCTCGTGCTGAGCCAAATTGAGGTGGGCGGGTACTTGAGCCCTTACCTCTACCCGCTGGTGATCTTGATGGCTCCCGCCAACTTTAACCGCCTGGGCTTGGTCCTGGTGGGCGGAATTTTGGGCTTTGCCCTGGACGCCCACGAAGGGAGCGGCGGCCTGCACCTGATGGCCACCAGCTTGATGGCGTACGCTCGACCGTGGTTCCTCAATACCGTGGTTCCTCGCGCGGCTGAAGAGCAGCTCCCGTTTGCTCCCCAAGATTTGGGCCTCGGAAAGTGGATCACCTTGGTTATGATCGCCTACACGGTGCACCACACCTGGCTGTTTGTTTGGGCCAGCCACGGAAGCCACATTCTGTGGTTGGTTTTTGGCCGGGCCCTGCTCAACACGGTGGTCAGCGGTGCATTGGCCACGGCGGTGGCCTGGTTCATTCCTAAGTCGAGCCAATAATGGGTCGGAGTCGCATACTTCCCATCGCCGTGCTGCTCGTCTTGGCGGTTTTTGTCGTTCGCTTAATCAACATTCAGCTCATCGACACGCGCTACACCTTGGACGCCGCCAACAATGCCCAGCGCATCGAAAAAATTTACGCCCCGCGCGGGTTGATGCGGGACCGCAACGGGATCGTGCTTGCGACCAACCAAATCGCGTACGACGTCGAGGTGATTGCGAGCCGATTAACCCATTTGGACACGGTTGCCTTGGCCCGAGTACTGAACGAACCGCTGGCGGCGGTGCGCAAGCAGCTTAAGAAAGCACTGATTCAAGGGCGCTACCGCCCGTTTGCCATTTTGCAGGGCCTGACGGTTAAGGACTACGCGGCGATTCAAGAACAGATTGCCATGTTTGAGGGGGTGCAGCTGCGCAAGCGGAGCTTCCGCAAGTACCCCATGCCCGTGGGCGGCAATGTCATGGGCTACGTCGGCGAGGTCAACGACTACCTGATGCAGCGATACCCCGAGTACGACTTGGGGGATTACCTCGGAATTTCGGGCGTTGAAGCGTCGTACGAACGCGAACTTCGCGGGGTTGCCGGCAAGCGCTACATCACCGTAGACAACCGCAACCGCGACGTTGGGCCTTTTGCCGAAGGGCGCTACGACGAACAACCCGTGATGGGTTCAGAACTGCAGCTCACCTTGGACGCCGAACTTCAGAAGCTCGCCGAGGAGCTTATGCGCGGTAAGCGCGGCAGCATTGTGGCCATTGAACCGTCGACGGGCGAAATCCTCGCCTTGGTTTCGTCGCCAGCCTACGATCCGAACGCGCTGGTTGGTCGCTACCGTTCGCGCAACTACACGGTACTTTATCGGGATTCCATAAATAAGCCGCTGTACGACCGAGCGGTGCTGGCAGAATACCCTCCCGGATCTCCGTTTAAAATTCTGAATGCGCTGATTGCCCTTCAAGAGGGCGTCGTCGAGGAAGCCACGCAGTACACCTGCGTGGACGGGTTTCACTTTGGTTCGCTTCGGGTCGGCTGCCACTGCAAGGCCGGTACGTTGGATTTGCGGGGGTCCATCGCCAAAAGCTGCAACAACTACCACTGCCAAATTTTCAAGCGGGTGCTCGACAAGTACCCCACGGCAAGTGAAGGCCTCGACGTTTGGAGCAAGCACGTAAAGTCCTTTGGCTTGGGGGGCTTTCTGGGCGTTGACTTGCCTACGGGGCGAAAAGGTTTTGTTCCGACCGGCGAATACTACAATCGGGTGTACCGGACCGACCGTTGGAAGTCGCCGACCGTCATTTCGCTCGCCATTGGCCAAGGCGAACTGCTGCTGACGCCGATTCAATTGGCCAACATGACGGCGGCCGTGGCCAATCGAGGATGGTGGATCCGCCCGCACTTGGTTCGAAGTATCGACGGTGTTCCCAATCCGAACGAAGAATTTAAGACGGTCCACCGAACGACCATTAATCCCGAGAACTTCGACGTCATCATTGCCGGTATGAACGACGTGTTTGAAACGGGTACCGCACGTGCCTCACGGCTCGAGGGCCTGTTGATGGCCGGAAAAACCGGAACCGCTCAGAATCCGCACGGCCAAGACCACTCGATTTTCACGGCCTTTGCGCCGTTAGATAAACCCCAAATTGCGCTCGCGATTATCGTTGAAAACGGCTACTGGGGCTCGCGCTGGGCGGCGCCGATTGCGAGCTTACTCATGGAATCCTACCTCAACGACACCATCACCCGACCCGACCTTTACCGCCGCATGGTGGAAGGCAGCCTTTCGGGAGAGTACGGCGTCGAAAACGTCCAAACCCAACTTCCGCCCTACTGATGCAGCGCCACGTCCAATCGAATCCCCTGGTGGGCCGGCTCGACCGATTGACCGTCGGACTGGTCGTCTTTCTCGTACTGTTTGGATGGGTAAACATCTTTGCTACCGTCAGTCCGATCGACGACACTTGGGCATGGAGCTGGAGCAACGAAGCGGGCAAGCAGCTCAGTTTCATCGGCCTCGCAAGCGTCTTGGTGCTGCTGGTTCTGCTCTCGGACGCCCGACTTTTTGAGGTTTTGGCCTGGCTGGTCTACGGCTTCTCCATCGTCCTGCTCGTGGCTGTATTGGCTGTGGGGGTGGAACGGGGCGGCAACAAGTCCTGGCTTAGCCTGGGCTCGTTTGGCCTTCAGCCCTCGGAATTTGCCAAGCTGGGCACCGCGCTCCTGCTTGCTCGGATACTAGGTCGTACCGAAGGCGGACTGAAGGAATGGCGTGCCCGGTGGTTGCCATTTGGGGTCGTCGGGCTGCCCATGCTGCTCGTGCTACTTCAACCGGATGCCGGATCTGCGTTGGTGTTTATGGCGTTCCTTTTGGTGCTCTACTTCGCCGGTTTGCCCGGGTTTTACCTGTTTGGCGTGCTCGGAATTGGCGTACTGTCCGTCCTCGCGCTGGCGCTTAGCGACAACCAAGTCCATTGGTTAATAGGTAGCGTTGTAGTGCTCAGCTTGGTCGCTACGCGAGCGCGAAAGCGCCTGACCGTGATGCGCTTTGTGCGCCATCCGGCCATTTGGCTCGGATTGCTGTCGCTGCTTTGGGCAGGTGCCGTACAGCAAGTCTTTGATCAGGTCCTCAAGCCCCACCAGCAAATCCGCATTAAGCTTTTGCTCGGCCAAGTAGACGACCCCAGCGCGGCCGGCTACCAGACGGCGCAGTCGCTCATCGCTATTGGATCTGGGGGGCTGTTTGGCAAGGGCTACATGAACGGGACGCAAACCCGCCTTCGCTTTGTCCCCGAGCAAACCACCGACTACATCTTTTGTACCGTCGGTGAAGAATGGGGCTTCCTCGGTTCGCTGGTCGTACTGGGCGCCTTCGCCGGGCTCATTATACGTATTACCCTTCTGGCGCAGCGCCAAAAGCACGCTTTTGGCATGTACTACGGCTTGGGAGTAGCCAGCATACTTTTTGTACACTTTGCTGTGAACGTCGGCATGACGCTGGGTCTCATGCCCGTCATCGGAATCCCCCTGCCCTTTTTCAGCTACGGGGGTTCCTCTCTGTGGGCGTTTAGCCTGCTCGTCTTTGTCTTTTTGCGCTGGGACGCCTACCGCTGGGAGAGCCTCTAAGCGCGCCGATCAAACTTCTTAATAGAAGCGGCCGCGGTTGTCCGAAATCTTAGCGGAACCCAGCAGCGACTGGAGCAGCATGCGCTGGGCATTGCCGGCCAGACGGTTGTTTTCTGCGGCCATGTCGGCGGCCGTAAGTGCTGGTGCGGAATCAAACGTGTTGATCACTTTAAAGCGGTACACCCCGTTGCTTCCCTCGATGATTTCGGAAGTCGTTCCTACGGCGCTGGCAGCTGCCTGACCTACAACCTTCGGCTCGCGTCCGTTGGTCAAGAACGGAGAGCCCAGGGTAACGTTGGTCGGCGTCCAAACCAAATCCTTGGCGGCGGCCATGCGCTCTGCGAGTACGCGAACTTTAGCACGATTGAGGGCGAGGGCCTTGAGGTCGTCCTTTACGGCGTCCAACGGCTTGTATCCGGCCTCGTAGGCGCCCGTGAGCACCACTACGGAGTACGACTTGTAGTTGTTGTTTACTACGGCCACTTCACCTTCTTCTCGGTCTTCTTGGAACATCCAGCGAATCACTTCGCGGCTCTCGCCGAGGCCCATCACCGACGGGTCGGTCGCCGTAATGTTGCGGGCCGGAAGCATCGCTACGCCAGCGGCGGCGGCGGCCTCCTGGGGATCTTGGCCCTCTTGAATGGCCTTTGCCAGGGAACCGGCCTTGGCGTAGATCGCTTGCTCCGTTTCGGGGCTCACCTCGACGCGGCGGGCCACTTCAGCCAGGCGAAGGGCGGCGCGCGCACCTTTTTGGCCCGTAACCTCTACGACGTGAAAACCAAACTCCGTTTCAACCACGTCCAACGAACCCGTGCGGCGCTCAAAGCAGAAGGCTT
>JBEAQA010000187.1:0-5582 GCA_041164105.1 Bacteroidota bacterium
GCCAGCGAGGCGGCCATGTAGGCCTGGTCGAGGTCCGGGCGTTCTTCGCGGTCGACTTTAATGCTGACGAAGTGGTTGTTCAGAACCTCGGCTACGTCGGGATCCTCAAACACCTCCCGGGCCATGACGTGGCACCAGTGGCAGGTCGAATAGCCCACGGACACCAGCAACCACTTGCCTTCGGCGGCGGCGCGGTCGAGCGCTTCGTAGCCAAACTCGTTCCAGTGCACGGGCTGGTGGGCGTGCTGCAGCAGGTAGCGGCTGGCGGCCGAGCGAAGGCGGTTCATCCTGCGAAGGTAGCGCCTGCCGTTTGCCCTAATTTTAACCCTGAAGTAACACCCAAGCACCCAACCTCCGGTATTTTTGCACTTTATGGATCCTTACTTTCTCCTGGTCGTCCTTTTGATGGCCCTGGCTGTGCTCGACCTGGTAGTGGGTGTGAGCAACGACGCGGTCAATTTCATGAATTCCGCGATCGGATCCCGAGCCGCCAAATACCGCGTCATTTTGGCGGTAGCGAGTTTTGGCGTGCTCCTCGGAACGATGTTTTCCAGCGGCATGATGGAGGTCGCGCGCAAGGGCGTTTTTGACCCGGGCTACTTCACCTTCCACAGCTTGATGTTCTTGTTCGTTGCGGTCATGCTGACGGACGTCATCCTGCTGGATATTTACAACAGCTTAGGCTTCCCCACTTCGACCACTGTGTCGTTGGTGTTTGAACTTTTTGGGGCCGGAACCGCCATCGGCTTTTTAACCTCCATCGAGCGCGGCCTGGATCCGCTGAGCTTTGGCGAGTACCTCAACGTAGACAGCACGCTGCGCATCATCTCGGGCATCTTTTCGTCGGTCGGAGTCGCCTTTGTGGGCGGCCTCTTGGTGCAGTGGGTCACGCGCTTGGTCGTGACGTACCGGCTCGAGCAGGGGCTGCGCTGGGCGGGCGGAATTTTCACCGGCTTGGCCACTACACTGATTGTCAACTTCCTCATTTTTAAAGGCCTTAAGGGCAGTGTGCTGATGGGCGGGCCCGCCGGAACCTGGCTGCTTACCCACCAAAATCAGGCGCTTTTGGGCTTGATGGTGCTTTTCACGGCCGCCGGACAAGTGGCGGTACTCCGCGGGGTCAACCCCTTGCGCTACGTGGTGCTGCTCGGAACCTTTTCGCTGGCCATGGCCTTTGCGGGCAACGACTTGGTGAATTTCATTGGGGTTTCGGTGGCGGCGTTTCAGTCCTACCAGCTCTACGCGACCCAGGGTTTTGATCCCCGAACCTTCAGCATGAACGCGATGGCTGAAGAGGTTTCGGCACCGTTCATTCTGCTGTTCTTGGCCGGCCTGGTCATGATTGCCACGCTGTGGCTCAGTGCCAAGGCGCGTAAAGTGAGCGAGACCCAAATCGGATTGGCGCGCCAGGGCGAGGGTTCCGAGAAATTCCGCCCGAACGCGGTCAGCCGGGGATTGACCCAGTTTTTTGTCTACCTGGGAAGCTTGCTGGCCTTTGTGGTTTCGCGCCGCACGCTGGCCTGGACGGACCAACGCTTTGCGCGGTCGAAGGACCAGGATTCCGCTCAAGGCCAAGCGTTTGACTTTTTGCGGGCCAGTGTGGACCTGATGGTGGCGTCGACGTTGATTGCCTATGCGACCAGCTTGGGGCTACCGCTCAGTACCACGTTTGTCGTGTTTATGGTGGGTATGGGTTCGTCGCTGGCCGACCGAGCCTGGGGCAAAGAATCCGCCGTGTACCGCGTCGCCGGTGTGGTCAACGTCATCGGGGGCTGGTTGATGACGGCCGTCATTGCCTTCGTGACCTCGGCCATTTTTGCGGCCTTTATCTACTACGGTGAGTTTATTGCGGCGCTTATTTTGACCGTTTTTGCCATCGGACTTATCGTGCGCAGCCACATGGGTTTTGCCGAGCAGATGAAGGCGGAAAACCTCATGGACGACGTCGTGGAACGCCTCGCCAAGGCCGACGAGCCCTTGGTGCAGAGCCGCCGCTTGATGGCCTCGGACCTGCAGCGCACGGCCAACGTCGTGGTGATGGCGTCCGAAGCCTTGGCGAGCAACCAAAAGCGTACGACAGCCCGGCTTCGCCGCGAGCTCAAGCTGCTGGTCAAGCGCCAAGAGTCGCTGGAGCTCCGCATGGTGCGCATTCTCAAGGATTTTAAGGGCGACGGCAACGAATCGCTGCGGGCCCACATTCTGGCATTTGATTTTGTGTGCGACATGTCCGAGTCGGCGCAGACTATGGTCAATGCCCAGTACGACCACTTGATGAACCTGCACGAGCGCCCCCACGGCACCTTCCTGCTGGCCTATGCCGAGGTTATGACCCTGTTTGCGGCCTACAGCGGACGAATTGTTCAGGCCCTCGAGTCGGGCAAGGGCGAGCCCCACGCCGACCTGTTGGCGGCCAAGCGCCGACTCATCCAGGACGTGCAGCGGGCCCTGGACTGGGCGCTGCAGCACTACCGCCAGGGCGAAATTTCTACGCGCCAGGCGCGGCTTCAGTCCAAGCTGCTCATGGAGCTTCGCGACGTGGTGGCCCTGATGTACCGAGTGCACCGCGTGTACTTCGGATAGGTTGCCGCACGTACCCCGCAACAAAAAGGGCGCCCCATCGGGCGCCCTTTTGCTTTGGGTTAAGCCGAATTAGGCCTTAGCCTCTTCGGCGTAGTGCAGGTAAAAGCGCGGAATGGTGCGGATTCCCTGGAAGTAGTTGTCCAAGCCGTAGTGCTCGTTGGGTGAGTGGATCGCGTCGCTGTCCAGGCCAAAGCCCATCAAAATTGACTTGACGCCGAGCTCGCGCTCAAACAGTGCCACAATGGGAATCGATCCGCCGTCTCGGGTCGGAACCGGCTCGCGTCCGTAGGTTTCGGCCATGGCCTTGTGCGCCGCGCGGTAGCCCGGGTGGTCGGTCGGGCAGACGTAGGCGTGGCCTCCGTGGTGCGGGCGAACCTCAACCTTCACGCTCGACGGCGCAATGCTCGTAAAGTGCTTCGTGAACAGCTCGGTGATTTCGTCCGGGTCCTGATCCGGAACCAAACGCATCGAAATCTTGGCGTAGGCCTTCGACGCAATCACCGTCTTGGCGCCTTCGCCGGTGTAGCCGCCCCAGATTCCGTTCACATCCAGCGTCGGACGAATTCCGGTGCGCTCAATGGTGGTGTATCCGGTTTCGCCGTGCACGTCGCTGAGGTCCAGCGCGGCTTTGTATTCCTCAAGGCTGAATGGCGCCTTATTCAGGTCGGAACGCTGCGCGTCGCTGAGCACCTGAACCTTGTCGTAGAATCCCGGAATGGTGATTTTGTTGTCCTTGTCGTGCAGCGAGGCAATCATCTCGGTCAAGATGTTGATCGGGTTGGCCACGGCACCGCCGTAGATGCCCGAGTGCAGGTCGCGGTTGGGACCGGTCACCTCGACTTCGACGTACGAGAGGCCGCGCAGCCCCACCGAGATCGACGGAACCCCCGGAGCGATGATTCCGGTATCCGAAATAAGAATGACGTCGCAGGCGAGGCGCTCGTGGTTGCGCTTGACGAACCACTCGAGGTTGTTGGAACCGACCTCTTCTTCGCCTTCGATCATGAACTTCATGTTGCAGGGCACGTTGCCTTGGGCCACCATGGCTTCAAAAGCCTTGATGTGCATAAAAAACTGGCCTTTGTCGTCGCAAGCTCCGCGCGCAAAAATGGCCCCGTTCGGGTGAATTGGCGTGGTGCGGATTTCGGGCTCAAAGGCCGGCGTCGTCCACAGGTTGAGGGGGTCTGCGGGCTGCACGTCGTAGTGGCCGTACACCAGCACGGTCGGGCGCGAAGGGTCGACGAGGTACTCGCCGTACACCACCGGGTATCCGGGGGTGGGGCAAACTTCGACGTTCTGGGCTCCGGCTTGAGTCAAAAAGCCGGCCACGGCGTCGGCGGTGGCCAAAACGGAATCTTTGTAGGCGGGATCCGCCGAAACACTGGGCAAACGAAGAAGGGTGAACAGCTCGTCAAGAAAGCGCTGACGGTGCTGGGATACGTACGAATCAATCATGCTTCGAAGGTACAAAGCACTCGGCCAACCCTTTGTATCTTTCCGATTCGAACTATGCGAAAACTGGCTCTACTTATTGCGCTGCTTTTGGGATTTTCGGTCCAGGCCCAAAATATCGTCGTCAACAGCACCGCGCCCCGCAACAACCCCATGTGGCTGGTTCAAAACGTGCTGGTGGGGCCCAACCTGTTCGTGTACTCGCCCCTCAACCAGTTTGGTCTGCCCATTAGCCAGCCGAATTCCGTGCAGCTGGGTAAGTTCACCTGCACCAACCCCGCGTTCGGCTTGGACAGCGGCATTGTCATGGTGACCACGGACGCCATCGACGTCGTTCCGGGCCAGAGCGGAAACTTCACGACGTATCCGACCCAAACGCCGAGTGCCAACCTCGGAAACGTACTCAACGCCATCGGGTCGACCAGCTCAAACCAGTACGACCGGGCGTCCATTCAGTTCAACTTTTTGGCGAACGGCGACAGCGTCAAATTCGACTACATTTTTGGCTCCAAAGAGTACACGTCCTACACCTGCTCGAACTTTAACGACGTCTTCGGATTCTTTCTCATTGGCCCGGGAATCAACGGCGCGCCGATGTACAACCCCAACGGGAGCCTTCGCATCGACACGGTCAATCTCGCGGTCATCCCCGGCACCACGGTCCCGGTTGCGGTGAATACCATTAACCAAGGGTTTCCGTCGGGAGGCAATCCCGCATCCAACTGCCTGAACGCCAATCCAAACTACGTGGCGCATTCGTCCTACTACAACGCCAACACGGGCGGAGGCAGCATCGTCAACCTCGAAGGCTTCACCGACGTGTTTACCGCCAAGGCCGGAGTCAAGTGCGGCGTTCCGTACACCATTAAACTCATGATTTCGGACGTCAGCGACGGAGCCCTGAATTCCGCCGTGTTTTTGGGTGCCCGCAGCTTTTTGGTTCCGACCATATCGCTGGCTCCGACGACCAACACGGGGGCCTCGTTCACGGACTCGGTGATGGTCGAGGGCTGTGCGCGCAGCTACCTGCTGTTTCAGCGTCAAGGGGCTACCAGCGACACGTTGACGGCGCAGTTTCAGTACGTCGGCACGGCGGGAACGGCCGATTTCGCCTCGGCACTTCCGTCGTCGCTCACCCTGCTTCCTGGGCAGACGACCGACACGCTGTGGTTTGAACCGGTCGACGACGGCCTGGTCGAGGCTCCCGAATTACTGCGCATCCGTATGCTTCCGGTGGCTTCAGATTGTGCGGTCTACCCGGCGGACTCGGTGGACATTTGGCTCCGCGACCGGGTAGCGCACCAAGGGCTGCTCAGTGTCGTTCAGGGCAACGATACGTTAAGCTGTCCGGGTTCCACGGCCACGCTGGGCGCCGTATTGACTGGGGGCGAAGGCGTGCGTTGGGGCTATTGGGAGCACGATACGGCGCAAGCCAACCAAGTGGCGGTGGCTCCGGCCGTAACCACGACCTACCGCTACCTGAGTTGGGACGAATGCAGCACTGCTCCTCGGGTCGACAGCATTACCGTCTACGTCGATGCCTACGATTC
>JBEAQA010000188.1:0-6916 GCA_041164105.1 Bacteroidota bacterium
GCATTTCTTGCACCGCGAGCATGCACGGGGCTTGGGCTTTGGCGGCTTCTTCGTCGAGGCCTTGGCCCATTAATTCCTTGACCTGAGCGCGGAATTCCTGATCAAAGCGCACGTAAAAATCACCCACGAGGTGGTCGCCCTTCGTGCCGGAGTTGTCGGGCGTAATTCCGCCCCCAAACTGCTGCCAGGCCCACATACTCTTGCAGATGTGCACGCCGCGGTCGTTGACAATTTGCACCTGCACCACCTTTCGGCCGCTGGCCTCCAAAATGCGGCTCACGCTGTGGCCCAAGAGGATGTTGCGGACGTGACCTAGGTGCAGCGGCTTGTTCGTGTTGGGGCTGCTGAACTCCACCATCGCCGCGGGGGCCGCGGGATCCACGGGGAACGTACCCCAGGCTTCGGCGGCGCGTACCGCATCAAATTGGGCTTGAATCTGGTCGGAACTCAGCACGAGGTTCAAAAAGCCCTGGACCGCGTTAAATCGGGTCACCAAGGGCGAAGCGGCTACGAGGGCCTGGCCAATCTCGTTGGCGGTGTCCACCGGCGACTTACGGCTTTGCTTGAGGAACGGAAAGACCACCAGCGTGGCGTCGCCCTCAAAATCTTTGCGCGTGGGCTGGAGTTCCACGGGTCCTTGCCACCCGTACAAATCGTTCAAGACCGTCGAAACGGCCGATAATAATGCGTCAGCCATAAAAATTACAGAAGATTACGTCGGCTTAACCGCTCCTGAAGGCGGTATACCGTGTTTTGAAGCAAGCGGAACGCGGTCGTTCCCATCGCGTTGCCGCCCTTGTCCAGCAGCGGGTTGATCTCGGTGAACTCCATGCAGCGCACCGCCGGAGCGTCCGCAAAAAGTTCCAAGAGGTTCTTGGCCTCCGATTCGTCAAAGCCGCCCGTTACGGGGGTTCCGGTTCCGACCGAAACCGTCGGATCCATCGAATCCACGTCGAAGGATACGTAGACCATGTCGCAGTGCTGAAGCTGCTCGAGCACGCGGGCCACCACCGTGGGAATGCCCAGTTCGCGCACCTCGTTCACGCGGTAAACCTTCATGCCGTACTTGGCGATGAGGGCGTCCTCGGGCTCTTCGGTGCTGCGCAGGCCGATAAAGGCCACGTCTTCGGGAAGCACGCGCTGCGGATGGCCTTTGAGCTTGGTCCAAGCGTCGCGGGTCACCGGGCTGGGCTCGTTGATCTTGCACTCGAGGTTGTCTTCGCCCAGGGCCGTAGCCAGAGGCATGCCGTGCATGTTGCCCGACGGCGAGGTGTAGGGCGAGTGCATGTCGGCGTGCGCGTCAATCCAAACCACGCCCAGGCGGGCCAGCGGGAAGGCCTGCTTGATGCCCGCGATGGTTCCGCCGGCGTTGGAATGGTCGCCGCTGAGCACGAGCGGAAACTGTCCGTCGTCCAAGGTTTCGGCCACCACGGCTGAAATGCGGCGGTACATGCGGACGATGCCGCGAATGCGCTTGCCGTACGGGGTTTCGGGATGGCGGTACAGCAGGGCGTTGTTGGTCTGCACCTTGCGCGGCTGCAGGGCCCTAAAAAACTTGGGTTGAATGCTGAACGAAGCACTCCGAATGGCGGCATAGCCCAGGCTGGAACCCCGGGTTCCGGCCCCCAATTCCGACATGGCGGTAATCAATTGCAGCATGGACCAAAGGTAGGAATTGGCCTACCTTTGGGCGAAGTCCATGGCTAAATCCAAGAAATCTGCGTCCTCGGTCCGTTTAGCAGACATTAAGTCCGCGTGGAACGACCTGGCTGAAAGCCCCTCCCTGCGCGCGGCGCTGGGCCTGTTTGTCCTGTTTATTGGCCTTTTGGGCTTCATCGCGAGTGCTTCGACGCTGAGTGCGTGGACCGCGGACTACAGCGCGTTGGAGCTGGGATTCGGCCAAGTGCTGAGCCAGCGCGACGTGGTCATTCAAAATATTTTGGGCTCACTGGGCGCCGCCGTCGGCATGGTAGTCACGGTTCGGGGCTTTGGGGTCGCTTCCCTCCTGCTGTGGAGCGTGATCATGGCCTACGGCCTGAAGTGGGGACTCGGCTTGCCGCTCGCGACGGGCCGGTGGTTTCGGCGGAGTTTGCTTCGTGCCGTCTTGATTACCAGCGGACTGGCCCTTTTGCCCTGGGATGCCGGGGATGCGGTGGTCGGCGACTACGGACGCTTTTTGGCCGCGTGGAGCACGCACCTGGTCGGCGGCCTGGGTTCGGCACTGGCCTGGATTTTAGCGACGTCCATTCATGCGGTTTGGGTGTTCCAGCTTCGCCCCCAAGCCCTAGGTGAACGCCTGGCCGCGCGCACGGCAGCGGTGGATCCCATCGCCGCCCCGGCGGTGGTGGCCGACGACGAACTGATTCCGGACGAAGACGCGTTGGTGGTCGACCTCAGTGAGGGCCCTGCGGAAGTGCCTGCGGCGCCCGCAGTCGAAATTCCGCACGAAACCACCCCGCCGTGGGACGACGACGATTTGGGCGAACCCGTCCTGCTGGCACCCGAAATGCCCGCCCCCAGCCTGGATTTGGAGGTCGAGGACGAGCAGCCGGACGAGCCCGTCGCGATGCCGTCCGCAGCCCTTGCGGCCACGCCCAGCGCGGCGGACTTGAGCCCCTACGATCCGCGCCGGGACCTGTCGCGCTACCAGTTCCCCACCCTGCAGCTGCTCAACGACTACGGGCAGTCAACGGCCAAGGTGGACCAAGAAGAGCTCGAAGCCAACAAAGAGCGCATTGTGGACACGCTGCGGAACTACAAGATCGAAATCGCCAAGATCAAGGCGACCGTCGGTCCGACGGTGACGCTGTACGAGATTGTTCCAGAGGCCGGAATCCGGATCAGCAAAATCAAGTCGCTCGAAGACGACATCGCACTGAGCCTGAGCGCACTGGGGATTCGCATCATCGCGCCGATTCCGGGCAAGGGAACCATCGGTATCGAGGTGCCCAACCGCCACCCGCAGATGGTGAGCATGCGGTCGGTGCTGGCGTCTGAGAAGTTCCAGAAGTCCGACATGGACTTGCCGCTCGCGCTGGGCAAGACCATCTCGAACGAGGTATTCGTCGTGGACTTGGCCAAAATGCCGCACTTGCTGATGGCCGGCGCCACGGGCCAGGGTAAGTCAGTGGGCTTGAACGCTATCCTCGCGTCGATTTTGTACAAAAAGCACCCGGCTGAAGTCAAGTTTGTGCTCGTCGACCCCAAAAAGGTTGAATTGACGCTGTTCAACACGATTGAGCGGCACTTCCTGGCGAAGCTTCCGGGCACCGACGAGGCCATTATCACCGACACCACCAAGGTGATTCACACCCTGAATTCGCTGTGCATTGAAATGGACCAGCGCTACGAGCTGCTCAAGTCGGCTTTTGTGCGGAACCTGAAAGAGTACAATGCCAAGTTCACGGCGCGCAAGCTCAACCCCGAAGAAGGCCACCGCTACCTGCCCTACATCGTGCTGGTGATCGACGAATTTGCCGACCTGATCATGACGGCCGGCAAGGAAGTCGAAACCCCCATCGCGCGATTGGCCCAGTTGGCCCGAGCTATTGGTATTCACTTGATCGTGGCTACCCAGCGTCCGTCGGTCAACGTCATTACGGGCATCATTAAAGCCAACTTCCCGGCGCGCATTGCCTTTAAGGTGAGTGCCAAAATTGATTCCCGGACTATTTTGGATTCCGGCGGCGCCGACCAGCTCATCGGTAAGGGCGACATGCTCATTTCGAGCGGCAACGACCTCATCCGCCTGCAGTGCGCCTTTTTGGACACGCCCGAGGTCGAGCAGGTCTGCGAATTTATTGGCAGCCAGCAGGGCTACCCGGACGCGTACCAACTGCCGGAATACGAGTCCGACGACAGCGGACTGGGCGGCGGCGGAAACTACAGCGCCGACGAGCGCGACAGCATGTTTGAAGAGGCCGCGCGCATTGTGGTGATCCACCAGCAGGGCTCGGCATCGCTTTTGCAGCGCAAGCTCAAACTCGGATACAACCGCGCCGGGCGATTGATTGACCAACTTGAGGATGCCGGAATCATCGGCCCCTTCGAAGGATCAAAAGCCCGTCAAGTTCTGGTCCAAGACGAAATGCAACTCAACGAACGCCTTAAAAACTTATGATGTTCCGCCCCGCAGCCCTCGCCCTGGTGGCCCTGTTCAGCTTCACGGCAGCCGCCCAGACCGAGACCCCCCTCGCCTTCTTGCAGCGCGTTAAAAAGCAAACCTTGGCCTACACGGACCAAAAGCTGAGCTTTACGTCGGTACTGGACGCCCCGGGGCGCAACGGCCAGCGCGTCCAGCGCAAGACCAGCGGCGAAGTTTGGGTCGTGGGCGAATCGGCCAAGTTGGTGCTCCAAGGACAGACGTTTTTCTTTAAAAGCGGCTTCGTCACCACGGTCAGCCCCGAGGACGAAGAAATTGTGGTGCGCAAGCTCGACGGCGACGCCCAGCAGTACACGCCGGCGGTGCTCCTCAGCCAGTACGAAAAAAGTTCGTCGTTCGCTTGGGCCGGAACCAAAACCGTCAACGGCCGGACGATCAAGTACGTGAGCATGGTTCCGAAAAACGACCCGGACGTCGCCAAGGTGGTCCTCGGCGTCGACGCCAAAACGCTCAAGCTGTACAGCTTCAGCGAAGAAGGCAAGAACGGAACGACGTCCACCATCACGCTGCTGACCTACGAAACCAACCTGGGCCTCAAGGCCAAGGACGTTGAATTTGCGCGCGGCAACTACCCCGCCTCGTACGAGTACATCGCGCCGAAAGCCAAGTAACGACCTTGGGTAAGCTCGACCGCTACTTCATCACCAACTTTGTTCAAATCTTTGCCAAAACTCTGGCATTGAGCGTGTTCATTCTGCTCATGCAGATGGTTTGGAAGTACATGGACGACCTCGCCGGGCGCGGAATTTCGCTGTGGCGCATCCTCGAGCTGATGGCGTACTGGTCGGTGTCCATCCTGCCCATGGCGGCCCCCATCGCCGTGCTCTTTGCGGGCATTATGGTCTACGGCCAATGGGCGGAATCCAAGGAATACGCTGCTACCAAGGCGGCTGGCTTCTCGTTTTTGCGCATGCTTCGGCCGGTGACCCTGGTGCTTGGCGTCATCGGAGTCGTCATGTTCTTTGTGAGCAACAACTTTATTCCGGTGGCCAACTTTAAGGGCGAAAACCTGCTGCTCAACATCGCCCGGCAAAAGCCCACGTTCAAGCTCAAGCCCGGCGTATTTGTCGGCGGCCTCGACGGATACAGCGTCAAAGTGGGCCGCAAAGACGAGAACACGATTTACGACGTCATCCTCTACGACCACCGAGAGCGCGGCCGGGGCAACACGGGCGTGCTGACCGCTCCCGAAGGCGAAGTCCGCTACCCCGAGGGCAGCCCCGTCATGACGCTGATTCTGCGGAACGGCCGAAGCTACGCCGACGTCAAAGAGTCGGTCCGCCAGGAGCGCCTTCGGCACGGCGCGGTGGCCACCACCTTCGACAGCATGGTGGTGCAGCTCGACATGTCGTCCTTCATTTTGGGCGACCTCGGCAGCGTGCAGCGCAGCAACGAATTCAACATGCTGACCATTCAGCAGCTGGACACTTCGATCGACGTGCTCAAGGGCCAGATATCGGGCCGGCTGCTCGAAGTCAGCCAGAGCATGCAGCGCAAACTGGGCGGATGGAACACGGACAGCCTGGCGCAGCATTCCGCCACCGAATACCCCAGCTACGCCGCCTGGGAACGCATTCGGCCCAACCAGCGCTACCGGGCCGCGCAAAACGCCCTGAATCTGGCGCAGACCAACCGGGACTACATGCGCCAAATTGCGTCCGAGCTCGAATGGCGCAACCAGCACCTCGCCCGCCACTACCTCGAGTGGCACAAGAAATTCAGCGTGGCCATTGCCTGCGTGCTGCTCTTTTTTATCGGAGCTCCGCTTGGAAGCATCATTCAGCGCGGCGGCTTTGGCTGGGCGTTTGTGGCCAGCGTGCTGCTGTTCTTGCTGCACTACGTGCTCACCATGGTCGCCGAGAAGCTCGGGCGTACCTGGGCCCTCAGCCCGTTCTGGGCCATGTGGGGGCCCAATTTGGCCCTGGCGCCCATCGCTTTAGCGCTCACCCTCTGGGCGGACGGCCGCTTGCGCGGAATCCGGCTGCGCCGAACGCCTGCGAACACATGAAGATTCTGCACCTCTGCAACAAGGTTCCGTTTCCGGGCCGCGACGGCAGCAGCCTGGCCATGGAAGCCCTGATCCGCGTCGAGTCCCGCCTGGGCCACGAGGTCCACGTACTGGCCCTCAACACCGAAAAGCATTGGGTCGACGCCACGCCACCCGCTTTGGACGGCGTGGTGCTCGAAGCCCTCGCCGTACGAACGGCCCCGTCCCTGCTGGGCGCGCTGGGGAATCTTTTTGAGTCGGCGAGCTACTACGCCAGCCGGTTTTACCAACCCTCGGTGGCGCGCCGTGTGGCCGAACTCGCTCCCACGGCCGACGTGGTCGTCTTGGACAGCCTGTTCATGGCGGTGTACCTCAACGAACTTGGCGGAACCCCGGTTGTGCTCCGAGCCCACAACGTGGAGCACGCCATTTGGATGCGCGGTCTAGCCGACGAACCGTTGCTGCGCCGCGCCTACGTGAGGCTGCAGGCCCAGCGGCTTCGCCGCTGGGAAGTGCGCGTGGCGGCCTCGGTCGACCAGGTTTGGGCCATCACGGCCGAGGACGCAGCGTGGTTCCGTCATCACCGTACGGCGGGCGTTTCGGTGCTTCCCTGCAGCTGGGATCCCAAGGGGTCGTGGGCCTTCAGCGGCGCCGATTCGGACCAAGCCTACCACCTCGGCGCGCTGGATTGGACGCCGAACATCCGCGGCATGGCGTGGTTTATCGACCGCGTGGCGCCGAAGCTCGAGCGCGCGACCCTGCACGTA
>JBEAQA010000189.1:0-3230 GCA_041164105.1 Bacteroidota bacterium
TCTTTTTTAATGCTTTGGGCCGAAAGCATCAAGGCACCCGACAGGGCAACTAAGGCGAAAATTTGGCGCATAGGGTATTTAAATTTGGTCGCAAAGGTCGGTTGGCGCATCCGGTTGGTGAGCTAGAATGCGCCAGCGAACATGGGGGGTGAGGGAGCGGACCTACGAACGAAGCACCTTTTCGAGGGCCTTGCCCTTGGCCAGTTCGTCCACGAGTTTATCGAGGTAGCGCACCTTTTGCGAGAGCGGATTTTCAATTTCTTCGACGCGCCAGCCGCAGATTACGCCCTTGATGAGCGAAGCATTGGGGTGCAGCTGGACGGAATCAAAGATTTGCGCAAACGTCCATTGGTCTTCGATCCAGGACGTGATGGTTTCGCGGCTGGACTGCGTCAGCCAGGCCAGGGCCTCGAGGTAGAGTAAGGGATCCAGCCCTTTGCGCTCCAGTTTCGCGAGGTAGTGCGGATGCACCGAGGCCAGCGTCATCCGGGCAATGCGTTCGTCGGTAGTCATGCCGCAAGGTGCGAAATAGGGCGGAATTAAAAAACCCAGGCCGTGTGGCCTGGGTTTGGTTTCCTAGTAGCGGGGGCCGGACTCGAACCGACGGCCTTCGGGTTATGAGCCCGACGAGCTACCAACTGCTCCACCCCGCGATATGGACGGCAAAGGTACAACAAAAGATAAAAACCCACAAGTCCTGCGGGGTTCCGCATAAAAGCCCGACCTTTGCAGCCATGTCGAAGCCCCACAAGTCCGGATTTGTCAACCTCATCGGCCACCCCAACGTGGGTAAGTCGACGCTGGCCAACGCCCTCGTGGGGGAACGCCTGAGCATTATTACGCCCAAGGCCCAGACCACGCGCCACCGAATTTTTGGTATTCTGAACGGCGAAAACGAGCAGTGCGACTACCAGGTGGTGTTCTCGGACACGCCTGGAGTGCTGGATCCGGCCTACGAACTTCAGGAGCGCATGCTCGATGCGGTGCGCGACGCCCTCAAGGACGCCGACGTGTTTTTGTATGTGGTGGAACTGGGTGAAGGTCCGCTTAAGAACGAAGGGCTGTTCAAGCACTTGGAGACGACCAAGACGCCGGTGCTGCTGCTGCTCAACAAAATTGACCTCAAGGACCAAGCGGTGCTGGAAGCCGAGACGGACAAATGGCTGGAGCGCCTTCCGAACGCCGAGGTGATTCCGATTAGCGCGCTGAACCGATTCAATTTGGACTACTTGATGGGGCGCATCTTGGAGCTGATCCCGGAGGGGCCGGCGTACTTTGAAAAGGACCAGCTCACGGACCGCAGCGAGCGCTTTGTGGCCTCAGAGATTATTCGCGAGCAGATCTTGATGCGCTACCAAAAAGAGGTTCCGTACTCGGTCGAAGTGGGGATTGACACGTTCGAAGAGGGCGAAGACATCCACAAGATTCGGGCGGTGCTCTACGTTTCGCGCGAGTCGCAAAAGGGCATCATCATTGGGCACAAGGGTGCGGCCATCAAGGCGGTCGGCATCGGAGCCCGCAAGGCCATGGAGGCCTTTTTTCAGCGCCAGGTGCACCTGGAGCTCTTTGTAAAAGTTCAGTCGGACTGGCGCGACAACGCCCGTTCGCTCAAGCAATTCGGATACTAGTATGAGGTCATTAATCGCCATTGTTGGCCGTCCCAACGTGGGAAAGTCCACGTTTTTTAACCGCCTGGTGCAGAAGCGCGAGGCCATTGTGGACTCGGTGGCCGGCGTAACCCGCGACCGCCACTACGGCAGCGCCGAGTGGGGCGGACGGGTATTCAGCCTGGTCGACACGGGCGGTTGGGTCGAAGGTTCCGACGACGTTTTTGAAGGCGAAATCCGCCGCCAGGTCAAGGCCGCGCTCGACGAGTGCCACGCCGTGCTGTTTTTGGTGGATGCCGAAGACGGACTGTCTCCGGACGACGAAGAGATTGCGCAGCTGCTCCGCCGCCAAAAGAAGCCCGTGCTGCTCGTGGCCAATAAGGTGGACAACCACGGGCGTTCAGTTCAAGCGGCCGAGTTTTACGCGCTGGGCTTTGGCGAGCCGTACCCGCTGAGTTCGGTGAACGGTAGCGGAACCGGCGAACTGCTGGACGAGCTGATCAAAATCCTTCCGCCCCCGAGCGAAGACGAAGCCAACGAGCTCGACCCCTGGGAAGGCTTGCCCCGCCTGGCCATTGTCGGACGCCCGAACGTGGGCAAGTCGTCGATCACGAACGCCCTGTTCGAAGAAGAGGTCAGCATTGTGACGGACATCGCCGGCACCACCCGCGACACCGTGAACCAGCGCTTTGCCAAGTTCGGAATGGAGTTCGTACTGCTCGATACGGCCGGACTCCGCAAAAAGGTCAAGGTGCACGAGGACCTCGAGTTTTACAGCAACATGCGGACGCTGCGCACGATTGAAGATTCCGACGTGTGTATTTTGGTGATTGATGCGACGCAAGGCCTTGAAGCCCAAGACTTAGCCATCGTCAGCGTGATTCATAAGAACCGCAAGGGGCTCGTCGTGGTCGTCAATAAATGGGACCTTGTCGAGAAGCAAACCCAGACGCTGGAGGAGTACAAGGCGGTCGTCAAGAAACGTTTGCAACCGTTTAACGACGTGCCCATCATTTTTACGTCGGCCCTGACCAAGCAGCGCGTACTTAAGGCCATCGAAGAGGCCATGGAAGTGTACCGTCGCCGTTCGACGCGAATCTCGAAAACGGACCTGAACGAGCGCCTGCTCGGGTTGGTGAAGCACCAGCCGCCGCCCATTTACAAGGGCAAGGAAATCAAGATTAAGTTCATCACGCAGCTTCCGACGAAGTACCCGCAGTTTGTGTTTTTCTGTAACCTGCCGCAGTACGTCAAAGACAGCTACTCGCGCTTTGTTGAGAACCAGATGCGCCAGATGTACGACTTGAGCGGGGTGCCGATTGACCTCTTCTGGCGGAAGAGTTCATAGTTACTTCGTCGCCTTGCGGAACGCCTCTTCGAGGTCTTCTTTGCCCGGGCCGAAGGTGCCGATGGGGGCCTCGCGCACGAGTTGCCCGCGGCGGATGAATCCGACCACGTCGCACATGGCCTGAACTTCCTGCATCACGTGGGTGCTGAGAATCACCGTTTTGTCGGCGCCAACCCGTCGAATGAGTTGGCGAATTTCGACCAATTGATTGGGGTCGAGGCCGGTAGTGGGCTCGTCGAGAATCAGCACTTTGGGGTCGTGAATCAGGGCCGCAG
>JBEAQA010000190.1:0-4541 GCA_041164105.1 Bacteroidota bacterium
TCATAAGGAAAAAGACATACGGTACACACAAAGAAGTACACACTAGACCTCTTCAACTCTCCCCCGTTCCTCCAGCCGGCCTACACGGGACTCGTTCTCATTGCTCCGTGGCTCGTCCACGCCCTCGCGGGCGTCATCTGGAATGCCGTCCGGATCCACCAGGCTTACCACCAGTACCGAAGTATGCTCATGCCGCTGCTCGTCCTGCTGGTCGTCCCCTACGCGTGGTGGCGCTTGACCGGAAGCAACCCCGAGCCCAAGATTAGCCTAATTGTCTTAGTCTCAGCTTTTGGCGTTTTGTACGTTACCTCGGTGGTTCGGGCTGCGAGCATTTATATAACACGGGGTCCCGGCCCTTTGTACTTCAGAATTGCCTACCTTTGCGCCCTGGAAGCGATACCCTGGTTATGGATTCACAATTGGCTGAGCGCAAGCGAAAAGTAAAGAGCATTTTGGTCTCCCAACCGGAGCCCCAAATGGGCAATAACCCGTACCTGCTCCTCGCTGAAAAACACAAGCTCAAAATTGACTTCCGTCCCTTCATTGAAGTGGTGGGCGTCAGTGCGGCCGAATTCCGCAAGGACAAAATCGCACTGGGCGAATTCAAGTCGTTCATCTTCACGAGCCGCAACGCGATCGACCACTTTTTTCGCATGTGCGAAGAGATGCGCGTCACGATCAACCCGGAGTGGAAGTACTTCTGCACCTCGGAGGCCGTAGCCTTTTACCTGCAGAAGTTCGTGCCCTACCGCAAGCGCAAGATTTACCCGGCCAAGGCGACGCTGGCGGACTTGATTCCGACGCTCAAGAAGCAGCGCGGCGAGCACTTTTTAATGCCCACTTCGGACGTCCTCAACCCGGAAGTTCCGGCGGCCTTGGACAGCGCCAACATCAAGTGGACGCGCGCCGTCATGTTCCAGACGGTAGCGGCTGACCTCAGCGACCTGAGTGCGGTGAAGTACGACATGCTCGTCTTCTTCAGCCCCGAGGGCATCAAGTCGCTGTTCAAGAATTTTCCGGACTTTGTGCAAGATGCCACCCGCATCGCGGCGTTCGGCAGCACGACGCACCTGGCGGCCAAAGAGCACAACCTCATCTTGGACGTGCCGGTGCCTTCGCCCAAATTCGCCTCGATGGCACAAGCCCTGGAGGCCTACGTCGACGAGGTCAACAAAAGCAAGTAATGAGCGACACGCGCTTCCCCCGCGAGGAGCGCCTGAAGTCGCGAACCTCGATCGGAATCCTGTTCCGCCGAAGTTCGCACAGTGCCGCGGAATCCGGCCTTCGCTTGATTTGGACGCCCTCCCCCGAACCGCTGCCCCGCGGCGTTCAAGTGCTGGTCGCTGCGCCTAAAAAGCACTTTAAAAAAGCTGTAGACCGCAACCGAATTAAACGGTTGCTGCGCGAGGCATGGCGCCTGGAGCGCGGAAGCCTGCCCGAGCAGTGGCTTCGGGCCAACGAGTCCAAGTTGGTTGGGCTGCTCTATACGGGTGCTGCCGAACCCAGCTTGGCGGCCCTTCGGACGCGTTTGCGCGGGCTTCTTGACCGGAGCTTTTCGTAACCCCTAACGCCACGTGCCGTCGATGCGGCGCGGCAAGCTTTGGTAGATGGCGCTGGCGACCAGCACCACACCGAGGGCGCGTTCCAGCATGGATTCGGCCAGCAGCATCAGCACCAACGTGATGGCCAGGGCTTGGGCGCCGCGGTTCCACGACGACCGCTGCGCGCAGTAGGCCAAGCCAAGGGCCCAAATACTGGCGCCCAAAAGGCCGATTCCGGCCCAAAGCTGCAGAAACTGGTTGTGGACGTTGAGGCGGCGCTTCAGGCCGAAGCGGTAGTTCCAGTCGGAATACACTTTTTCAAGTTCCGGCAGGACCCGGTCGACCCCAACCCCCCGCAGGGGCGACGTCCCGATGACCGCCCACGCCGCCTTGGCCTGAACCACGCGGGTATCTACGGATCCCGTGGCCCAGTAGGGATCGGCCGTGGTGAGCTTGCCCAAGCTTCGTTCGGACGGCACCAGCGCCACCGCAAGCACCAGGACGAGGCCCAGGCCCCAGGCCCAGCGCTGCAGGGCACGTTTGGCGGTCCGGCCCGAGTACCACCAGAGTCCGCCCACTACGACGGCGCCCAGGGCCATACGGCTTCCGGCCAAGACCGCTACGACCGCAAAAAGGCCCAAAAGCACCGGGCGAAGCTGACCCCGAAAGCGCAAGTCGGTCGCCAGCGCGGCCGCGGCCAGCCCGAGGTACAGGGTGAGGTAGCTGTGCTGGTGCGCCAACGACGCAAAATCACGATAAAACAAGGGGTCCCAACTCTGCGCTTGGACGGCGGCCACGACAGCATTTCCGAGCAGCGCCAGCGAAAGCAGCAACCCGCCGGCGATCAAGCCTTCGTTCCAGGCCCGGTGCTGGCGCCTTAGGGCCAGCGGAATCCAGAGCAGGGGCGCCCAACGCAAAAGGGTGGCCCAGCTGGGTGCCGCGGTCCAAAGTCCGCTCGCCGCCACCGCCGCAAAGCCCGCCCAAAGGGCCACGTCGACCGGCAGCGGGCGCCAGCGCCCCCGGGCGCCCACCAGCGCAAGCAGGGCCGCCAGGGCCATCAGCACGCCGGTTCCCAGGTCCCACCAGGGCATGCAGATCACCGCGAGGCGAACCAAAATCGGGATAATTTGACGCTCCACGAAGGAAAGGTAGCCTAAAGTCCGTACGCTACCAAGCGCGGAAGCCGGGGAGAAAGCCCCGTAAGCACCTCATAACTAAGTGTTCCGCAGGCCGCAGCGACCGACTCGAGGTCCACGTGCGGCCCCAAAAGTTCTACGCGGTCGCCCACCACCAGATCCACCCCGGTGGCGTCGACCATGAGCATATCCATGCAGACCCGGCCCGCAATGGGCATAAAGCGGCCGTGGGCAAAGGCCCGTCCCTGTCCGTTGCTGAGCGCGCGCGGAATTCCGTCGGCGTAGCCAATCGGCAGCGTCGCAATGAGCCGGTCGGTCGAAGCCACGTCGGTGCATCCGTACGACAGGCCTTCACCAGCGGGAACCCAGCGAAGCTGGCTGACCGTCGTGGTCACCTGAACCACCGGCTGCAGCTCGGCCGCGTCCGCAGCGTCCAACGACGCTCCCATCAGCCCAATGCCCAAACGAACCATGTCGCCCGCCGCCCAAGGATGCCGCGCGACCGCCGCCGTATTGGCCATGTGCCGCCACACTTTGATGCCCAGACCGCGTTCCAGGTCGTCCGCAAAGGCCGAAAACGCCGCCCACTGCTGGCGCGTAAAGGCGTCCAGCACCGGGTCCTCGGCCGCCGCAAAGTGGCTCAGCACCGACGCCACGCGCACCCCCGGAATCGCCCGAATCGCCTCGGCCACCGCGCGGCCTTCGTGCGGCGCAAATCCCAAACGGTGCATGCCCGTGTCGACCTTGACGTGCACCAGCACTTCACCCAGGGCCTCCGGATGGCGGGCGTAGGCCTCGGCAAAGGCGCGCAGGCGTTCCCAGCTAAATAGCTCCGGTTCAAGTCGGTAGCGCAGCATCAGCTCGAACGACGGATCGCCCGGATTGAGCACCATGATCGGCGTGCGGATGCCCGCTTCGCGCAGCTCGCGGCCCTCTTCGGGGTAGGCGACGCCCAGGTAGTCCAGTCGGTGGCGTTCGAGCGCGCGCGCCACAGGCACGGCGCCGAGGCCGTAGGCGTTGGCCTTAATCATGGCCATAATGCGGGTTTCGGCCGGAATCTTCGATCGGTAGTGGCGCAAATTCGCGGCCAAGGCGTCCACGTCCAGCTCGACGTAGCTGTCGTGCTGGCGGGCACTTCGGGCCTCCACCGCCGCTTCTACCCCGTGGCCTTTGAGCAGCACCGCGCCGTCCTGGCCCCATTCCAGGGCGGAATCTTGGGGCGCCACCACGTGCAGTTCCACGGCCGGAAATTCTTGCTTCCACCGGGCCACCGCGGCGTCCCATCGGGCGGAATCCGCGTCAAAAATGAGCGCCGTTTTGGGCGACGCAGGTTCCTGAATGAGGAGTTCCAAGGCTTCGCGGGCCGAGGCCTCGTCGAGCGCGTAGCGGTCGACGAGCAGCGCGCCGCCGGCCCAGCGGGCGGCGCGCCGTTCCACGCGCAGCGGACCGCGCGGGCGGCTGTCAAAATCGTGGGGAACCCGCCCCAGAGCATAGCAGGCCGCCAGCGCGAGCTGCGCGTTGGACCGCTCGGCCGCAGATTCCGTCGGAACCGCAAAAACCTGCCCGTCCGGGCCGATCCACCGCGCGCCTTCGGCGCGCAAAAAGTCGCCCGGAACTCGGGGCTGGGTGGCTAGTTGGCTCGTTAGCTTGGTGGCTCGTTGGCTCGTTAGCTCGTTGGCTGAAGCCCATGATTCCGCGACGAGGAGGGCTTGGACTCCGCCAAAAAGCGACCATTTCTCAGCGAGTTTGGTTTCGCGGTTCGGGAAGCCGGCGTCGTGGGCGTCGCCCAGGCCGGTGAAGATTCCGTGCGTGGGGTGAAGCCAAGGGGTGAAGCGCGCCATGTCGCCCTGCTGCGAAATGCCCA
>JBEAQA010000191.1:0-3220 GCA_041164105.1 Bacteroidota bacterium
AGCTTGACCGCCTTGTCGCGCACGTCCACGACAATGCGTTGGGCGGTCTTGGCGCCGATGCCTTTAATTCGCTGCAGGGTGCCGGAATCTCCGTTCGCCACGACCGACAGGGCCTCGTCCGGCCGCAGCGTGGATAAAATCACGCGGGCGGTCGAAGCGCCAACTCCGGAAACCGAATTCAGCATTAAAAAAACGTCGCGCTCCAGTTCGGTAGCAAAGCCAAACAGCAGTTGGGCGTCCTCGCGGTACACCGGATGCAGCAAAAGCTTGACCTCACCCGACTCGGGCAGCTGGCCGTAGGTCGTCAGCGAAACCTGAATGAGGTAGCCCAAGCCGCCGCATTCCACCACGACGTGCGTGGGGGTTTTGGCGACGAGCGTACCGCGAAGGTGGTGAAGCATAACTCTGCTAACGCGCGGTACGGTGAATTCGTATGCTTAGTAAACGGAAATCTTCATTGTCTGGATTCCGCTCGGAAGCTGAACCTGAGCCATCCAAATTCCGCGCGCCGCGGGAGCGGGCACCGAACCGTCCGCTGCGACCCGAACGACGGACGCGGTACGGCCCAGTACGTCAATCCAGGTCACCTGCACTGCATTTTGCGGCAAGCCGTAGATGCGCTGTCCGGCACGGGCTGGAACCGGAAACAGGCGAAGCGCCGCAGGGGCCGCCTCGGGCGTACTCACGTAGCGGTTGAAGGCGTAAACCACGGGGACCTGAAGGCTGTCGCTGGCGTCGGCTACGTTAACAAAGGTGTACCAAATGGTGTCCTGACCGTTGGCCGAGCTGTCGCGAACGTAGGCGTAGCCACTAAAATCGTTGGCCGTGGCGCCAGCACCCACGGTGACGCTTCCCTGGCTTTGGTTGGCCCATACCGGGTAGCAAAGGTCCCAGCAGAAGTAGTTGGAATCCACAAGGCCCGTCGTGCCCACCTTGCGGCGAATGACTTGGTAGTCCTTGCTGGCGTTGGACGTGTTGGTGACGGCAATGTGGGCGGTAGCTTGAATTCCGCTGTGGCTGTTGACGTAGGCAATGCTGTCCATGGAGGCCACGGTCAAGCTCTGGGCACTAACCGTCACGGCGACGGCCGAAAAAACGAGGGAAATCCAAAATTTTTGCATGGGGTAAAGGTACTTCGTTCGAGAGTTTGCCGGCAAGCCTGCCGGGCGCGTTCATTTTTTGCGTAGTTTTCGCACCGCTTAACCCTTTTACAAAAGCCCTTTTCAAATGAAGCACCTTACGCTGACGGCATTAGCCGGACTTCTTAGCCTGAGTGCCTTTGGCCAGAACCGTTTGGTGCTGGTAGAGCACTTCACGCAAGCCTCGTGCGGCCCCTGCGCCTCGCAAAACCCCGCGCTCAAAGTTCTTTTGGACGCCAACCCCACTAAGGTGGTTGCCCTCAAGTACCAAGTGAGCTGGCCCGGCTATGACCCCATGTACCTCGCGAACCCGACCGAAGTGGACGCTCGCGTTCAGTACTACGGCGTAACGGGTGTACCCAACTCGGTAATGGACGGAAGCGGCCCCGGCTCTCCGGGCACGATCGTGACCCAGTCGACCATCGACAACCGCTACAACACGGCGGCTCCGCTGAACCTTACGGCCAGCCACCAGTGGACTCCGGGCTACGACTCGATCCAAATCGGAATCTTCATCGCCAACGCCGGCACGTCGACGGTTTCATCAGGTGCCGCAGGCTCCCTGAAGCTTCACGTAGCCATTGTTGAAGAAGAAATCAA
The DNA here is from genome assembly GCA_041164105.1 of Bacteroidota bacterium. Taxonomy (GTDB): domain Bacteria; phylum Bacteroidota; class Bacteroidia; order Flavobacteriales; family Schleiferiaceae; genus TMED14. The sequence goes on from JBEAQA010000191.1 coordinate 1,740, forward strand.
CTACCCCTCAGCTCCGGGCAGCAACGGCGAAACCAGCTTCTACCAAGTGATGCGCAAAATGGTTCCGAACCAAAGCGGTACCACCCTGGCCGACACCTGGACGGCTGGCCAAACGCAAATGCTGAGCTTCAAAGTCGCAGCGCCCGCCTACCTGGCCAACCTGAACGAAGTAGCCATCGTGGCCTTCATCCAGGACAACCAAGGCAAAGCTGTTCTCAACGCTGCGCGCACCACTCCGCAAGTAGTTACCGGCCTTCCCGACCTCGGCGTGACCAACTTCACGGCAGCTACCGCAGGACTGTGCAACGGCACGACGACCCCGACGATGACCATCAAGAACGAGGGCAGCATCGCCATCACTTCGGCTACGGCCAGCTACAGCATCAACGGCGGAACTCCGGTGACGCAAAGCTGGACGGGCAACCTCGCCGCCGGCGCTACCGCGACGGTGACCTTCCCGCAAACGACCCTTCCGGCGGGCGCCAACTCCATCGTGGGTTCGGTAACGGCTCCGAACGGTACTGGTGACGTGAACGGAATGAACAACATGTCGGCTCCGGTAATGGCCGCAGTACTCAACAACACTCCGAGCCCCGCACCGTACATGCAGGACATGGAATCCACCGACTTCGGCGACGTCCCTTCAGACTTTGTTCTGACCTACAATACGACGGATGCACCGTTGGTTACGGTTGTTTCGAAGGCCAACGTCAATGGATTGACCTGGGAACTGGGCGGTTACGGCCAATCGACCAAATCCATGATGGTGGACTTCTACACGATGGCTGCCGGCGATCAAGCGAGCGTGATCACCCCGAAAGTGGGCGGAATCACGGCGAACCACAAGCTTCGCTTCCAGCATGCCTACGCTTCGTACGCTGGCGAATCGGACGGCCTCAAGGTCTTCGTTTCAACCAACTGCGGTGCTTCTTGGACGAACATCTTTGACAAGGCTGGTACGGCCCTCGCTACGGCCCCGAACGCTACGAGCCGCTTCTTCCCGCAGCCGACCCAGTGGTACCCGAACGAGATCAGCTTGGCTTCGTACGCCGGTCAAGAGGTGCTCTTCAAGTTTGAGTGCAATTCGGCCTACGGCAACAACCTGTGGCTGGACAACATTCACGTGGGCACCAACGCCATGGGCGAAGACGAGCTCGAGTTGGCTCCGGCCCGCATCTTCCCGAACCCGGCTCGCGATGCGGTCAAGGTTCTCGTAGCTGCAGCCCAAGCGGGTGACGCCGTAGTTGAAGTGTTCAACCTCAACGGACAGCGCGTGCTGGGTGCAACCCACACGATGGCATCCGGTGTTCAGGAACTCAACCTGAATGTGGCTGGCCTCGCCAACGGAATCTACACGGTAAAGGTTGCCATGAGCGACCGCGTAGAAACCCTGCGCTTTACCGTACAGCACTAATTCGGACTTCGTTCGGATTTTAAGCGCCCTGGCCTTGCGGCCGGGGCGCTTTTTTTATGGCGGTTCC
>JBEAQA010000192.1:0-4021 GCA_041164105.1 Bacteroidota bacterium
GCCTTGCCCATCTCGATGTCCGGGCTGTAGGGGTTGAACATGGGCGTCTTCCAGTCCTGGGCCTGGGTAATGAAGACCGGCAAGCGCAGGCGGCTGTTGCCCGGCAAGAACCGGTGCAGGTCGAGGTTGGTCTGCACGTCGTAGTTAACCGCCGAAAACTTGTTGCGCTCGTTGGGCGCCATGTCGATTCCGCCAAAGCCCGGGGTTGAGAATCCGCCGCTGACCGCCACCTGGCCGAGGTCGGCGAGTTTGGCGGTTCCGCGCGCCAAGCCGGCCACGCCGCCGCGGTTGTCGAAGTCGGTCATGCGCAGCTCGTTGATCCAGACTTCGGCGCACTTCGTAAGGCCGTCGTCGCCCGGGTTGCTCGACGAGCGGCGCGGGTTGCGGATTCCGACCATCATGGTGCGCACCCAGCCGAGGTTGGGCGTACCCACCACGCGGTAGACCCGGTCGCCCTCGATCCGCTCGTACGGAAGGGCCGGACTGACGTTGGGGTTGGTCCGCATGGCGGCGTCGCGCTCCAGCTTAAGCGCCGTCCAGATCGCAAATTCAATGTCGACGTCGTTGGCGGTTGGCCATACGAGGTCCTCGGCGGTCGTGGCCCAGGGCGTGACCGTCAGGGGCATTTCGTACTCGTAGTAGTTCTGGCTGTAGTCGTTGCCGAAGCGGACAAACAGGCGCAGGTCGCCGTCCTTGAGGCTGTTGGGGTCTTCGGCGGATTCCGCATGGACGAACATTTTAACGCGCTTGTTCATCCGCATGTCGACGCTGGTGTTCTTGAAGACCGCGCGGCCGTCGCCGTCCCGAAGACCGCAGGTGCGAAGGCTGAGCGACTGCTCGTTTTGCTGCAGCAGCGAGGTGTTGCCGAGCAGGACCTGGCGGCGAATGCCCGGAGGCATGACGTAGGCCACGGGGACCCGGCCGCCGTTTTCTTCGAGGTTCACCGCGTTGACCACGAACGAGGTCTCGTCGGACTCGTCCACCGGAATAAGCTCGCGGGCGGCATCGAGGCTGAAGCGGTAGCGGCGCCATTCCCCGCGCACGAGGTCGAGGCGGGCCATGCGCAGGACCACCGGCTCTTGCCAGTCGCGCAGGATCCAGCGGGCAAAGCGGACCGAACGGAAGTCCTGAGCGCCATTCACCTTTTGGTCGGGCTCAAAAACCGGAATTTTGAACTGAATCCAGCGGACCGGCTTGCGCGACTGGTCGGGCAAGAGGTCGGTCGTGGTTTCGTAGATGTCGGCGATGTAGTTCTGGCCCACCACAAAATCCTCGGGACGCATCGAAATGCGGTAGCTGAAGTACTGCTCGCTGCGGTTGAGGGTGGCGTCGCGGTTGACATCCTCTTTGTCGGGCATGTTGGTGCTCATGGCGGGCTGGCCGTCGACGAGGTCGGTGCGGGAGTTTCCGTCCGGGTTGTTGAAGTAGCGGTAGCGCTTCAAAATGTCCGCGTCCGCCTGGTCCTGGTTGCTGCCGCGGTAAAAGACGAAATTGTCGGCCGCGGGGTCGATTTGGGCGGCGGTGTAGGCCGGGCTTCCGGGGCCAAATACCGCCTGAAGCTGGTCGAGGTAGGTCTGCGAGCCGGGACCGAGCCAGCGGCGCTCGTCGTCGTCGCGGAGTCCGTCCAATCCCACGTCTTGGTTGGGCCGTGAGGTGGGGCTGTTGTCAAAGGCGTCCACGACGGGCTGGTACTTGGACGCGTAGCCCCAGGCCGACGAATCGACGTCCAGGCGCGAGCCGTCCGCGGGCAGGCCGTGCTCAAACGACTGCATTCCATCTTTGAGGATGTCCTCAGAAACGTTGCCGAGGTGCAGGTAGAGGTCGCCGCCAGGCGCCGTGGGGTTGTCCAAGAAGGGGTCCATCACCCAGAACTGCACAAATTCGATGTTCTGCTCTTCAAAGTTGTTGATGGTCAGCTGGCGCATGATTCCGCCCCAGCGGCTGCGCGGATCCTTCAGGGTTCCGTCGGGATTGAGGCCGGACGAAATTCCGCTAAGGCCCTGAACGTCGTAGTTGTAGGGGCCGCGCTCGGTCGGGTCGAACTGCAGGTCGAACGTGTTGATGTTGCGGGCCTGGCTCGGGTCCAGAGTGATGTTCGGAAAGACCTCAGCAAACGGAACCATGCGCTGGTAGTGGTCGCTGGTAATGGCGGGGTTGTCGCGAATGTTCTGGGGGGTGATGCTGGTTCCGGTAAAGAAGGAGTTGTCGATCATGTACCACGCCAGGCGGGCGCGGTTGTAGTTCGACGCCCAGTTGTTGGCCATGGTGGCCTCCGGAAAGAGGTCGGGCTGGCCGTCCGGCACCGAAGCGAGCTGCCAGGTGGTGGTTCCGCGCAGGTCAATGGCAGTCTGGCTGCTTTCAAAGTCGTCCAGGTACGTGGTCGGTTCCCCGTTGACGTTGATGATGCGCGGCGAGCCCGGAAGTAGTTGGGCCACCTCAGCGGTCAGCACCACGCTCGACGGGGCCTTGGTCGAGACAAATGGAAGTTTGTCCAGCGCCCGAGTTAGGCCCGGCAAGTTCTTCTCGTACTGGGTGTTAAGCCCCCAAATGGCGTTGCGAACCGGTTCGTCGCCCGCACTCACTTTCTGGGTCAACGCCCCCTCGCGAAGCTGAAGCAGGGATCCGCCAACCAACCAGTTGGGCTTGAGCTGGTGGTTGACGGTGAGGCCCGTAAAGGTTTTCGCCTGGAAGTTGAAGAGCGAGTTGTTCTCGAAGCTCACCCGGATGGGCACGCCGCTTTGGACGATGGCCTCGTTGATGATGCGCACCTGCCCCAGGGCGTAGTCCACCGTGAAATCCTGGTTTTCGGTGAGGCGGTTGCCGCCCGCCGTGACGGTGATGGAGCCGCGCGGAATATTGAACGAGTTGAGCTGGATGACGGAGCCTCCCGCGGACTTGTAGCGGCCGCGCAGCAGGAACTTGTTGCGCTGGGTCTGCTCTTGGGCCCGGAACAACGTTGAATCGTAGAGCTCTTGAAAGACGTAGCGCTTTCGTTCGTCGGCCGTGGCCAGCTGCTTGGACAGGGACGAACCAAAGGGTTCCAGGGCGGGGAGCACAATGCGGCCCGTGGCCGTCAGAACGGTTAAACCCTCGACAAAGTCAAAGAGACCGTCCGGGAAGGGGTCGCCGTTCGAATTCACTTTGTCGGTTTGCAGTACCTGCACCAGAAGCTGGTCCTTGACACTGGATTTGGGCAAAAACGGAATCGGAAGGCCCGTCTCGTCGTTGACGTAGAGCAGCTCAAGGCGAAAATCCTCGGGACTCAATTGGAACGCGTTGAGGTTGTAGACGTTTTTCATCATGAGGTCCCAGGCCGGACTCCGCACGTTGAGGATCTGATGCTTTAAAAGCTTCAATATGAGGGACTTTGGCGCCACAATGCCGTCGTTCGAAAATTCACCCACCTGGTAGGTGCGCCCGTTCACCGTGTACTGGTAGGCTACCGCGACAACTTCGTCCTGGTTCAGGGCCGTGTTGAGCGACAAAAAGCCAAGCTGCGGATGGAACGTGTACTCGTTCGGCTGCAGCATGCGGGCATTGGTAAGTTGGGCGTACTCGATGTTGCCGTCGTAGCCGGAAGCGTCGAGCACCGTGCCCGCGGAAGCCGCGTCGCGGATGGACGCGTAGCGCTGCAGCAGTTCTTGGGGGTCCAAGCGGTTGACGCGGTTGCTGGGCCAGGGATCCGCGCTCGGCCCCGGAAAAATCGCTTCACCCGGCAGGCTGCGGTTGGAGCTGCGGTAGGCGGAACCGTCGGCCTCGCCGAGGTCCAAAAAGGCGACGAGGTTGCGGACTTCGGTCGGCGTGCTGCGTCGGTTGGTCACCCAAACCTCCACGCGCGTAATCTGCACCGGCGACTGAAGGATGGGGCGGGTTCCAACCCACTGCTCGTAGCGGTCCCGAAAAAACTGCGACAGAAAAAAGTGGCGGTTCGCCTCGTAGGCGTCGCCCTGAATTAAAAACTCTTGGGTGGAGGCTCCGCCCTGAATGTTCATGCTCTGGCTCTGCGAACGCTGTTCGGCCA
>JBEAQA010000193.1:0-2582 GCA_041164105.1 Bacteroidota bacterium
AACTGGTGCATCGTTGGGCGGATCCACCCCTGCCCCATCGCCGCCGCCAAATCGGTGCTCCGCTGTCCGGCGGAATCCACGCCGTACCAGTCGTACAGGCCTTGGTAGCTGACCCGGTAGGCCCCCTTAGCCCAAGACGAAGAGGCGCGCACCGCCACGTTTTCCCAGGGGTTGGTGGCCGCCGCCGCGTTGTATCCGGTCTCCAAACTCAGGTCGTCGATCAGGTTGATTTTGCGCTCTGCGGCGGAATCTCCACTTCCGCGCAGCTTGGCATCCAGCGTGTTGCGCAACCGGAACCGCACCGCGCCAAGTTGGCCCGGCCCGGGGGAACCGTAGGTGTAGCCTTGAAAACGGTTCAAGCGTTTAAGCGTGCCCGCCGTGTCGGTTTGAACCTCTTGGTAGATGTTCCACCGCGGGTCCGAGAAGTCCGGGCGGGCCACCGCCGTCACCGACGGGTACATGACGTGCCGCAGCGCCGAAACCGGGCCCCGGCGGTAGCGAAACAAGCCGTACAGCGTGGTGTTGGCCGAGGCCGAGGCTCGAAACTCGCGGGCGGTAAAGAATCCCTGGGCCGTATCGGTGCGCAGCACCCCAGAATCCGCGTCCCAACGGTAGTTCAGCGCCGTCGGGTACCACTTTTCGGCCCAGTCAGCGCTCGGATTGATGGTGATGAACCGGAACAGCTTGAGGTTGGTATTCAGCGAGGCCGACTGCTGCACGCCGCTGCGCAAGCGGGCTGGATCAAACAACTCGGCGGGGTCCTGCAGTTCTTCGAGCAGGCCCTGGGTTTCGTTCCGGCCGTTCATGGCGTAGGTCAAGCCAATGCCCTCGTACCACTTGGGGGCGCCGCTGCGGACTTTACGGGCAAAGGGCTGCACGCGGGCCATACCCAACGTGAATTCGGGCAGCGAGAGCGCAATGGTGCCCTGCTGGTTGTTTTGCCGGTGCCGGAGCGCCCCGGTGAACGTGAACGGAGTTCCGGGAAAGCGCTGCACCACGCTGACCGACGACGACAAATCGTTCTTGAGAAAATCGTCCGGATTGGTCGTCGTGTTCTTGAAAAAACTGCCCGTGGCCAGCTCCACCCGGGCTGAAACGGTGCGCGACGGGTGGGCCTTGGGGTCCTGCGTGTGGTTCCACGAAATCCGGTAGTCCCGCGAATCGTAGAACTGGCCGTAGTCGGCGTAGCGCGGGTCCCCGTAGCGCGTGCGGTTGGCCTGGACGGTAAATCCGCCCGAGAAGCGGTAGCGGTAGCGGTAGTTGGACTGGGCCTGGACCCCCCAGGAGCCCCGCGAATACAGGTCGCCCGTGAGTTTGAGGTCCAAATGGTCGTTCAGGGCCCAGTAGTGGCCAAAGCCCGTCAGGCCGAGGCCCCATTCGCGCCGGTCGGCGAAGTTGGGCAAAATGAATCCCGACGCCCGCTTTTCGGTCATCGGAAAAAAGCCAAAAGGCAGGGCGAGCGGCGTGGGAAGGTGCGCCAGCTCCAGGTAGGCCGGACCGGTGACGATGCGCTTGCCCACATCCAAGCGCGCTTGGGGTGCCACGATGGCGAAGTGGGGTTCCGCGTGGTTGCAGGTTGTGAAGCGGGTGGCGCCGATGTAGTAGCTCGAATCGCTGATCATCTTGACCTGCTTTCCGAAGAGAAATCCCCCGGCCTCTTGGCTTGAGGACTGAAAGACCCAGCCCTTTTGGGTTCCGTAGTTGTAGCGCAGGGTGTCCGCGCCGATCCGGCGGTCGCCTTGGGTAAAAATGGGGCGCCCCACGTAGGTTCCGTCGGCTTGGCGGGCCCCGTAGGCCTTGATTTCGCGGCGGTTCCAGTCCACCACGATGTACTCCGCCTCCAACGTGAAGTCCGACGATTCGGCACGGGCTTTGCCCTCAAGCAGCGAAGTTCCCTGTGCGGGACGCATCGTGCCTTGGCGCTCGGAGGTGTAGGTAATTCCGGAACCGTCCAAAATGCTTTGCGCCGGGGCCGAAAACCACAGAATCGCCGCGACGAATGCGGTGTATGCGTGTACCTTTGAAGCGACGTTCATGAAATCTGTGACCAAAAGTAGTACCTACCAACGCCTAGCCTGGGTTTTGATTGCCCTTTTGGCGATTCCGCAGGCAAGTTTTCAACCGGCTGCCCGCATGAGCAACGAAGTGCGCACCGTCGTCATCGACGCGGGGCACGGCGGCACCGACCCCGGCAACCTCGGGACCCGACGCTACAAAAAGGCCGAAAAAGACGTGTCGCTGGCCGTCGCGCTCAAGGTCGAGCAGTACATCAAGCAGCGCTTTCCGGACATCAAAGTGGTGATGACGCGGCGCACCGACACCTACCCCACCCTGCACGAGCGGACGGTGATTGCCAACCGCGCCCAAGGCGACGTATTTATCTCGATCCACTGCGATGCCGCCGAAAACCGTTCGGCGTACGGATCGTCAACCTACGTCATGGGTAAGGACCACGACGACGAAAACCGCGTCGCGATGCGCGAAAATTCCGTGATCCTGCAAGAAGACAACCAGGACGTGTACGAGGGCTTTGACCCCAGCAAGCCGGAATCCTACATCATGCTGACGATGTTTCAGTACGC
>JBEAQA010000194.1:0-4268 GCA_041164105.1 Bacteroidota bacterium
GGGTGTCGCGGGCGCCAAGGCCGATGGGCTCGAGGCCCTCGGAGGCTCCGGCCGCCATGATCGCGTCCCACACCTTAGCCGCGTGCTCGTTGGGCACGTAGATTTCAAAGCCTCCAGCCCCGGTGTAGCCGGTGGCGCTGACCAGTACGTTCGGAACGCCTGCAAAGGTCCCTACGCCAAAGGTGTAGTAGGTCATTCCGGCCAGGTCGAGGTCGGTCAAGGATTGAAGTGCCGCGACGGCGCGGGGGCCCTGCACGGCCATCAGTGCCGTGGCGTCCGAAGCATCCGACATGACCACGTCAAACTTGGGCGCAAACTGCTGGAGCCAAGCCCAGTCCTTAGCCATGTTGCTGGCGTTGACCACGAGCATGTACTTGGTTTCGCTGGCGCAGTAGACCAAGAGGTCGTCGACGATTCCGCCCGTGGCATTGGGCAGGCAGCTGTACTGGATTTTGCCCGGCGTAAGCTTGGCCACGTCGTTGCTCGTCACGGAATTCAAGAAGGCCGTGGCCTCAGAGCCCTCGACCCAAAATTCACCCATGTGCGACACGTCGAACATGCCCACTTTTTGGCGCACGACGTGGTGCTCGTGGCTGACGCCCGCGTACTGCACGGGCATTTCGTAGCCGGCAAACGGCACCATTTTGGCGCCGAGGGCGAGGTGCTTCTCGTAGAGGGCGGTTTTCTTCAAGTTTTCCATAATCAAGGGGTGGTGCCGGTTAGCCGTGCACGCGTTCGGGGTTAGTAAATGAGGCGATTACCGTCGCTTCGTAGGCCAAGAGGTCCTGCCACATCTGGTCTACTTCGGCGCGGCCTCCGTAGGAACGGGCAAACTTCAAAAACATCGTGTAGTGGTTGGCTTCAGAGGCCATGAGGCGGGCGTAAAACTGAGCGAGCTCGGCGTCCTGGACGGATTCGCTGAGGACGCGAAAACGCTCGCAGCTGCGGGCTTCAATCAGGGCCGCGATGAGCAAACGGTGCACGAGGCGCACCATTCGGTTGCCGTGGGGCGGAAAAAACTTCGTGACCGCGGCAACGTACTCGTCTTTGCGCTCGCGCCCGAGGGTGAGTCCGCGCTCCAAAATGCGCTTGTGCACCATTTCGAAGTGGCTCATCTCTTCGCGGGCGAGCGCCGCCATTTCGGTGACCAAGTCGCTGAGTTCCGGGTAGGTAATCATGAGCGAAATCGCCGTCGACGCCGCCTTTTGCTCGCAGTACGCGTGGTCGGTGAGGATTTCACTCAGGTGCATTTCGGCAGCATGTGCCCAGCGCGGATCGGTCGGAAGTTGGAGGCCCAGCATAGAACGTGGCAAAAGTACGGCCGGAACACCCGATCTTCGGGCCATGTTCGCGCACTGGAGGTGGTGGGGTACGCTCGCCGTAGTTACGCTCTTGGTCGGGTCGCCCAACCCGGCGGCCGAGCTCGAGCGCACCGCCGAGTGGGACGAAATTTGGCTCGAGGGCCCGGTTCGCGCCGTGGTCGTGCCGGACTACGGCGTGATGCACGTGCGCGACGGCAAAATCGAAGGCTACGACGTCCAACTGCTCGAAATGTGGTCCCGGTCCACGGGGCACCCCATTCACTGGACCTACGCCGCCAATGTGGGCGAAGCCCTCGCCGCGGTGCGCAACGGCCAGGCGGACGTAGCGCTGGGCGCGATTCCGCCCGAAGCGCTGGTCGACCTCCTTCCTACCGCCGCCGTGCGCCGCTTCTCGTGGGTCCGCGTAGGCCCCGAGGGCCCCACGTCGGTGCCCAAGGACTACCCCAAGCCCCTCTGGATGCTTGAGGCCGACAGCCTGCAGCTCGCGGTCGGCAGCACGCCGATGTTTCGGTTTGCCGAAATCGACAGCGTCGGATGGCTGGTCCCCAGCTACGTAGCGTCCAGCCGCGGCTGGCGCGGGCAGCGCCTTCAGGACGGCAGCTTTCACTGGGCCGTTCGTCCGGGCGACAGCCTGCTCGTGCGCGAACTGAACGAGCACCTCCGGAGCCTGCGCGTCCGTCGGACCAAGGGGGCTTGGGCACGCCAGAGGCCGCCCGCGCGGGACACAGCGCTTTCGCGCTACGACGCTCTGCTTTCCAACCACAGCGGATGGGACCGCCCTACCCTGACGGCCCTGGTATTTACCGAGAGCCGCTTCAACCCCAGCATCGTGTCTCCGGCTGGAGCCACGGGATTGATGCAGCTGGTTCCCGCGACCGCCGAGCGCATGAATCGGGGCCCCGTGGACCTGCTGGATCCCAAGCAAAACATCCGGGTGGGCCTGCGCTACCTGCGCTACCTCGACGTGTTTTGGCACGACCGCGGAGTGGCGCCCGAAGAGCGGCTTCCGTTCATCATGGCGTCGTACAATACCGGGCCGGCGCCGGTCGAGCGCGCCCAAAAGAAGGCCGAACGGCAGGGCTTGAATCCCGGAATTTGGCGCGGCAACGTGGATCAAATTGCGCGCGGACCCGGCAGCCACTACGCTCGAAAAACCGCGTACTTAGCCCAGCAGTACCGAGGCTACAGCGAAGCCCTTCGCCGGGCCGCGAAGCAGCCCGCGCCGCCGACGTCCGCCGAAGCGGAACCTAAAACTGGAAGTAAATAAAGGGCTGGCTTTCGGCCGCCATGAATTGGTAGGCCACCAAAACCGCCAGGGCCCCCAGGGCCACGTGCAGTGCCGGGTGAAGTTCCGCAAACACCGTCCGGTAGCGAAGCTTGAAGGACTCGGGAATCCAGTGAATGCCAAATCCCAGGACCAAAATCAGTGCGGGCCGCCACCAGGCCGCCAGCATGGCCCACGACGGCGCGACGCTCCACCCCGACAACAGCTGATCGAGCATGGCCATCGCGGTATCCCAGTCCGGGGCGCGGAACCAGATCCGAGTGAACGTGATAAAGACGAGGGTGATTCCGACGCCTAAGCCGCGCAGGGCCCAGCCCTCAACCCGGTAGGGCCGGATCCGAGACCACTGCTTGTAGGCGACCAAGCCCAGCCCGTTGAGGCCGCCCCACACGACAAAGTTCCACGAAGCGCCGTGCCACAGGCCGCCCAGCAGCATAGTGAGTAAGAGGTTGACGTTGGTGTTGAATCCGCGCCGAAACGCCGGAATGAACTGGTAGAGCAGCAAAAAGACCAGAACCGTTCCCGCCAGCACGTACGACACGGTGGACGTGGGGGCCCACCAGGCCAGGCCAAATAGGCCGGCGAAAATCAGCACATAACTGGCGACGGAACCGCTGCGGTTTCCGCCCAAAGGAATGTAGAGGTAGTCCTTGAGCCAGCTCGAGAGCGACATGTGCCAGCGCTTCCAAAATTCCGCCACGCTGCGGGCCTTGTAGGGCGAATTAAAGTTTTTGGTGAGCGCAAAACCCATCCACAGGGCAATGCCGATGGCGATGTCGGTGTAGCCGCTGAAGTCCGCGTAGACCTGCATGGTGTAGGCGAACAGGCCCAACGCGTTTTCCCACGCCGTATAGAGCGTGGGCTGGCTAAAAATCCGGTCGGCCAGGTGCACCGCGAGGTAATCCGCGAGGATGACTTTTTTGAGCAGGCCGTTGAGGACCCAGAACAGGCCGAGGCCGAATTCCGCCCGCGTCACCCGGTAGGCTTGGTAGAGCTGCGGCACAAATTCGCTGGCCCGCACGATGGGCCCGGCCACGAGCTGCGGAAAAAAGCTGACGTAAAACGCAAAGTCGGTGAAGCGCTTGACGGGTTCGAGCTGGCGGCGGTAGATGTCCACCGTGTAGCTCAAGCACTGAAAGGTGTAGAACGAAATGCCCACCGGGAGCAGGATGACGTCCTCGACAAAATTGGTTCCGAGCTGGGCGTTGGACCACCCGGCCCAAAACGGCGTGGGCGTCCAGGACATTCCGGTGAGGTCGTTCCAGACCTCGGCCGCAAAGTAGGCGTACTTGAAAAAGAACAGAACGCCCAGGTTGCTGGCGATGCTGACCCCAAGGAGCAGCTTGCGCATCAGCGCATGGGAACTTCGGTGCAGCGCGTGCCCCACCCCGAAATCGACCGCCGTGGCAAAAATGAGGAGCACCACGTACCACTGGCTCGTGTGGTAGTAAAAGAACCAGCTGGCCAGCATGAGGTAGGCATTCCGAAGGGCCAAGCGGCGCTCGAGTACGGCAAATCCCGCCAGCACCGCCGCAAAAAACAGCCAAAAGCCCAGTTCCAAGAAGGTCCAGGGCTTGCTGGCTTCAGCGTACAGCAGGGATTGTACAAAGGCTACCATGCGGCGGTTTCAAGGTGGCGAAGGTAGGCCTTGACAAAGGCCG
>JBEAQA010000195.1:0-5446 GCA_041164105.1 Bacteroidota bacterium
ATTGAAAACCTCAGCGCGACCTACGCGTACAACGAAGTACTGCGCCGCGACGCCAACACGCTGCAGGACCTGCGCTTGGAGAACCGCGGAAGCCTCGCGTACGCCTACCAGACCAAGCCGCTGAACATCCAGCCCTTTAAAAAACTCAAGCCCAAGAGTTTGGCCATCATCCGGGATGCCAACCTCAACCTGACTCCGTCGCGGGTGAGCATCCGGGCGGACGTGCTCCGCAGCCAGCAAACCATGCAGATGCGCAACGTCGACAACCCCAAGTTCCAGCTGCCGATTACGTACAGCAAGAACTTCACGATGGACCGCAACTACAACGTCATCTGGGACCCGACCAAGATGTGGAAGCTGGACTATACCAGTCGAATCCGGGTGCGCTTTGACGAGCTTCCCGGTCCGAATTCCGTGGACAGCGTCAAGAATTTCTTGAGCGAAAACCTGCGCGCCGGAGGTCGGCCCATCGAGTACCACCACACGATCAACACCACCTGGGCGCTGCCGATCAATAAGCTGCCGCTCATGGGCTTTTTGCAAACCCAACTTCGCTACACGGCGGACTTGGATTGGAAGACGAACTCCTTGTGGGCCAGCCGTCCGGGCTTGGACTCGCTCAACTTCGGCAATACGGTCGAGTCGAGCGGCAAGTGGAACGCCACCGCCAACGCCAATATGGCCACGCTCTACAACTTGATTCCGGGCTACAGTAAATTGAAAAAGCCTTCGCGCGGCGCCACGGCGCGGGGCGGAAAGGGCCCAGCGGCCGCTGCCGGAGGCAAGGCGACCCCCAAGGCGAACGAACCGGCCAAGCCGAACGTCGCCAAGACGCTGCTCGTGGGCGCCGTGGACCTGGCGACGATGCTCAAGAGCGTCAACGCTACGGCCAGTTTGAATACGGGCAGCTTGCTTCCCGGCTTCTCGACGACTCCAGTTCTGAGCGGACTTTCGCCGTCGGCCCAATGGTCCCCCGGGTGGCAAGCTGCCCTCGGACTTCCGCACGACCTGCCGTCGCTCGCCGCCGGCAACGGTTGGTTGATTGAGAATCCGCGCCAGCCGCTGCGCGCCACCGAAACCACCACGCGCAACATTACCCTGCGCGCCCAGCTCGAACCCCTGCAGGACATGCGCATCACCCTCAACGCCACCCAGACCTACGGGCGCCAGGCGTCGTACACCTACCGCTACTCGACGGGCACCGGTTTGGATTCGCTTTTTGCCGAAGGATTCCACCCGTTCAATCCCCAAGAAGTCGTGACCTACAGCAGCAGCTGGCTGTCGTGGCCGACGGTCTTTGACGTGAGCAAGGGCCCCGAGTTCGGAAGCCTGGCCTACGACGACTTCAAGGCCCGCCGCCTGGATGCGAGCAAGCGCCTCGCGGACGAACAGCTGCTGCGCGATCCGAACTACGCCGGGCAGTTCATCGACTTCGCCGACTCGTCGCGCTACGGCTACGACGGATTCTCGGTCCTGCACACCGACGTGCTGGCCAACGCCTTCTTGACGGCCTACGGCAACCGCTGGACGGCGGACCTTCCGATGGGCAACTACGCCGCGCTGCCGTTCTTCCCCAACTGGAACCTGACCTACACCGGCCTGATGCGCCTGAAGGCCGTGCGCAACGTGTTCACCGCATTGAGCGTGAGCCACGCCTACGCCAACACCATGACGGTGACGGGCTTGCAGACCCACATGCTCCGAGCCCAGCGCCTGCAAGACAACCCGCTGGACCCCTTCCCGCGCAACGACAACTTCGACATCATGCCCGAGCGTCAGGTGGGCCAAATCTCGATTACGGAATCCCTGTCGCCCTTGGTCGGAGTGGACCTGCGCACCAAGACCAACGCGTCGTTCAAGCTCAACTACGGCATGACCCGCCAGCTCAACCTCAGCATGGCCAACAACCAGCTGACCGAGAGCAAGTCCAAGGACGTCACGGTGGGCGTGGGCTACATCGTCAAGGACGTGCAGTTCCGCATTGTTGAGAATGGCGGAATTCCCCGCACGATCAAGTCGAACCTCGAACTTAAACTCGACGTGAAGTTCAGCGACAACCAAACGGTTATTCGCCGAATTCTCGAGGATTTCAATCAACCCACCGCAGGCCAGACCCGGACCACGGTCAAATTCACGGCCGACTACCGCATGAGTCGCCGCCTGACGACCCAGTTCTACTACGACCAGACGGTCAGTTCCTTCAAAACGTCCCAGGCCTTCCCGACCAATCAGTGGCAAAGCGGCATCGCCCTGCGCCTGAATTTGGGAGGATAATCCGACCACAAGCCATCCTATATTTGCGCCATGGAATTCCCCAGCAACCTCCGCTACACTAAAGACCACGAGTGGATCCGCCTTGAGGGCGACGTCGCCACCGTCGGCATTACTGACTTTGCCCAAGGCGAACTTGGCGACATCGTATTTGTGGACATCCCCACCGAGGGCGAAACCTTGGCTTCTGAAGAGGTCTTCGGTTCGGTGGAGGCCGTAAAGACGGTAAGCGACCTGTACCTGCCGGTAGCCGGTGAGGTCCTCGAGGTCAACCCCGCCATCGACGGCCAGCCCGATTTGGTGAACTCGGACCCCTACGGCGAGGGCTGGATGGTCCGCGTGAAGGTGGCTTCGGTCGCTGAGGTGGAGGCCCTGATGGACGCCGACGCCTACCGCGCGTTGGTCGGCGCGTAAAATCCGGTCGTTTTATGCAAAAAATACTCCAGCAGCGCTGGTTTTGGCTAATGCTCGCCCTGATTTGGGCGGGCATTGTGCTTTTTTACTCGCTGCAGCCCAGCCAGGAGTTGCCCGGAATTTTTCGCTTGGTTCAAGACCTCGTACTGCACTTTGGGGCCTACGCCGGAATCGCGTTTCCATTGCAGCTTTACAGCCGTTCGTCAGCGGGACCCATTAAGGTCTTTGCGTTAAGTTTTTCGTACGGACTGGCGGTTGAGGTTTTGCAACCCATTGTCGCTGAGGGCCGCGTGTTTTCGTGGTCGGACGTGGCGGCCAATACGGCCGGAATTGCCGTCGGCATGCTTCTTGCGCGCTTGATTAGAAAACGTATCTTTAACCCCAAACTCGACGAATCATGAACCCGCGTAAAAACTTCAGTGCTGACCTGGATGCCCGCAAGGGACTGTTCCTGCAGCTTGGCTTGGTACTCGCTCTGGGCTTGACCTGGATGGCGTTTGAATGGAAGACCTACGAGACGGGTCCGATGGATTTGGGAACGTTGGAAGGCGTGCTGGAAGACGAAGAAATGATCGTCACCAACCGCAATACTCCGCCGCCGCCCCCGCCGCCGCCCGCCCCGACGTTGGAGTTTAAGATCGTTGACGACAAAATCGACATCGTCGAGCTCGACTTGGTTTCGACCGAAATCGACGAAGATTCCGAGATTGAAATCATGGAGGTCAACACCGAAGACGAGGTATTCAGCTTCGTCAACGTAGAGAACCGTCCGGTGTTCCCCGGTTGCGAAAACCTTCCGACCGAAGACGAGCGCTTCAATTGCTTTAACCTCAAGGCCCGCCAGTTCATCGGCAAGAACTTTGAATTCCCCGAGATGGCCAAGCAAATGGGCATTCAGGGCAAGGTTTGGGTTTCGTTCGTGATTGATAAAGACGGCAAGGTGACCAACGTTAAGGTGGACCGCGGCGTGGATAAATTGCTCGACGAAGAGGCCCTGCGCGTGGTTCGGATGCTCCCCAAGATGGCTCCGGCCAAGGTGGGCGGCCGTCCGGTGAAGATGAGCTACACGCTGCCCATCAACGCACGCCTTCAGTAATTCTGCCGCACGGCGCAACTACCCCGGGAATCCCGGGGTTTTTTATTTCTGCGATGACCAATCAACTTCCGACTCCCTGGGGCCCAGCCGTGCTGGACGCCTGCTACCGCGCCGCCGACGCCATTCTTGAGGTCTACGAGGGCCACAAGGCCATGAACGTGGAGGTCAAGGCCGACAACAGCCCCGTGACCGCCGCCGACCACGCCGCGCACGCGGTGCTCGATCCGGTGCTTTCGGCTACGGGCTTCCCGGTGCTGAGCGAAGAGGGCCGGAGCATTTCCTTCGCCGAGCGAGCCTCATGGTCCACCTACTGGGTCGTCGATCCCTTGGACGGAACCAAGGAATTCATCAAGCGCAACGGGGAGTTCACCGTGAACATTGCCCTGGTGCGGGATGGTCAGCCCATTTTTGGTTTGGTCTACGCCCCGGTGCTCGGTTGGCTCTACGCCGGCGGCGAAGGCCTGGGCGCCCGAAAGTCGGTCGTGCGCGTGGGCTGGGACGAGCTCTGGTCCGAAGCCCAGCGCTTGCCGGCGCGGCATCCCGAGGCCTTGACGGTGGTGGCGAGCCGTTCGCACGCGAACCCCGAGACCGAGACCTTGATCGCAAAATGGGAGTCCGCCCACGGGCCCATCCAGCGCGTCAGCATGGGTTCGTCGCTCAAAATTGGGCTGGTGGCCGAAGGGCGGGCGCACGCCTACCCGCGCGCGGCACCGACAATGGAATGGGACACGGCGGCCGGCCATGCCGTCCTGCGCGCCGCGGGCATGGAGCTTTACGAACTGGTCCCCGATGCCGAAGCGGGATTTCGCCGCGGGAATCCCCTGCGCTACACCAAAGAAAACTTGCTGAATCCGCCCTTCCTGGCCTGCGGCGCTCCGTATCTTTGCGGTAATGCGTGACCTCGGGCTCCTGCTCAAATTTCGCCTCGCCTTTTCGGTCGTGATTTCGGCGGTGGCCGGCTACCTGCTGGGAGCCCCCACCGTGGAATGGCTGGAACTCCTGCTTTTGACCCTCGGTGGCTTTGCCGTGGTGGGCTCGAGCAATGCCTTCAACCAAGTTTGGGAAACGGAACAGGACGCGCTCATGAGCCGTACCCAGAACCGTCCCCTTCCCTCTGGGCGAATGACCCGCACGCGGGCCCTTGTCTGGGCCTTTGCCTTCGGTCTAGTCGGCATCGTAGCGCTGGCCCAACTCAACGCCAAAACGGCGGGCTTTGGAGCGCTGAGTTTGCTGCTTTACGTACTGATTTATACTCCGTTAAAGGCCAAGTCCCCCTGGGCGGTGCTGGTGGGCGCGGTTCCGGGCGCGATACCGTTCATGCTCGGATGGGTCGCCGCCACCGGGAACTTTGGCCTCGAGCCGGGGGTACTCTTTGCCTACCAGTTCGTGTGGCAGTTTCCGCATTTTTGGGCCATCGCCTGGCTGGCCTACGACGACTACGCCAAGGCCGGCTACTACCTGCTGCCCAACCGGGTTAAAGACCACCTGGCCACCCGAATGACCGTCTTTTACAGCCTTTGGATGATCCTGATTTCGCTCATGCCCGCCTTCGGAATGGCCGGCGAACTGACCACCTCCGTCTGGGCGTCCGTGCTCACCGGAGTGCTGGGCCTGGACGTACTCTATCACGCGGTCAAGCACTTCCGTCAAGCGGACGACGCGTCG
>JBEAQA010000196.1:0-4446 GCA_041164105.1 Bacteroidota bacterium
CGTCATGTAGTTCCTCAGAAAAGAGGGCATCCACTTCTGATCCTCAAACTCAAACAAATGGATTCTTGACATATTACCATCATATTTATTTCAAATTTACCAATTAGTATGATCGGTGCTGCATCTTTGAATAATAGGGGGAGCAACTTAAAATGAAAAAACCGCTATACTGTTAGAGTGTAGCGGCTGTGACTGCAGGATTCATTTATACTGAATTGGAATGCCATAACCAAGGTCGCGTACCCATGGTGTCCCTAAGGTGCTAAATACAAGAGCTTTGGAATTACACGCAAATCCAGCAGCCCCCTTCAGTGCGATTGAAGCTTGGGTGTCAAGTGTGTGGGCGAATTGCACTCCCCTCAGTAACCTCAAACCCCCAGGAATTCTTAATAACACAAAACCCCGCCTCAGCGGGGTTTTGACATAAAAGCACACTTGGGTGCTTCGCCCAATTAGCGGTTGCGCACGCGCAGCGTCGCTTCGACGATGGCGGCGGCGTTGAGGCCGTACTTGTCCATGAGCTGGGCGGGCGTGCCGGATTCGCCAAATGAATCGTTGACGGCCACCATTTCGATGGGGGCGGGGCGGTGCATGCCCAGGGTCTGGGCAACGAGGTCGCCGAGGCCTCCGTGGCGCTGGTGCTCCTCGGCGGTTACCACGCGGCCTGTCTTGTGGACCGACTTGAGCAGGGCCTCGGAGTCAAACGGCTTGATCGTGGCGAAGTTGATGACTTCGGCCGAAATGCCTTGAGCGGCCAGGGTGTTGGCGGCCTCGAGGGCCTCCCACACGAGGTGGCCGGTGGCGGCGATGGTCACGTCGCTGCCCTCGAGCAGCACGTCGGCCTTGCCGATCACAAAGGGCTTGTCGGCCGGGGTGAAGTTGGCCACCTTGGGGCGTCCGAAGCGCAGGTAGGCCGGGCCGTGGTGGTCGGCCAAGGCGATCGTCGCGGCCTTGGTTTGGTTGAAGTCCGCGGGAACGATGACGGTCATGCCCGGAAGCATCTTCATCAGCCCGATGTCTTCGAGAATCTGGTGGGTGGCGCCGTCTTCGCCCAGGGTGAGGCCCGCGTGCGACGCACAGATTTTGACGTTCTTATCCGAATAGGCGATGCTCTGGCGAATTTGGTCGTACACGCGTCCGGTCGAGAAGTTGGCAAAGGTTCCGGTGAACGGAATCCAGCCGCCAATAGTGAGGCCGGCGGCCATGCCCATCATGTGTGCCTCGGCGATTCCGGTCTGAAAAAAGCGGTCGGGAAACTCCTTGGCAAAGGCGTCCATCTTGAGCGAGCCCGTGAGGTCGGCACAAAGCGCGACGACGTGGGGATTGCGGCGTCCGAGTTCCAAAAGTCCTGCGCCAAATCCGCTTCGCGTGTCTTGGCTGCCTTGGTTCGTGTAAGGGTGCATGGGGGTCAATTTACTGAAGGTTAACGATGGCCGTGGCGCCCGACGTCACGGTAAAGGTTTGGCTCTTGCTGTAGGCCGTTTGCTGGGCCGACTTGGGCCGGTAGATCACGGTGTAGGTTCCGGGCTGCAGCGCAAACGACTGGCGTGTTTGGTTGTCGTCGAGCGGAACCACGTAGGTCCAGTCCTCGTTCTCGCGCAGGAACAGCGCGCCGATGCTGGCAATTTTGAGCGTAAGGCTGGCGTTGCCCGGGGCGGGGATGCTGAGTTCGGTGACCTTTCCGCCCTCGACCGCCACCGTTTTGCGGTAGCGCGGCAGGGTGAGGATGTCGAGCTCGTAGGTTCCGACCAAGTAGCGCTGCTCGCTGCCCAGGGGCTGCACGTGCACGATTTCGGTCGAGCCGGGCTTGCGCACCACTGCGAGCGGCATGCTTTGGCGGTTGGCCACGCCAAACATGTTGAGGCGAAGCGCGCCCTGGGCCGCGTTGGTTCCGAGGTGGTTGTGCTTGCCGGCGTGCACGGCGCTGGGTGCAATGGCCACGGGCGGAACCGTGTACACCGTGCCCCGGTAGGTCACCAGCGGATCGAGGTTGAGCGTGTCGGGATGGCCCGCGTAGTTCATGGTGTGCACCATAGCTTCGGCCGTCAGGCCGCTCGTCGCATTGTGCAGCACGATGGGCACGTTAGTCTCGGCCGGCACGCCCCGGTGGTCCTGCAGGTTGATCTGGGCCGAAGTGTTGTCGAGGGCCTGGGCCATGATGACGTTGAGGGCCTTGCCAAACGTGCGTTCGTCGCCCGCGTCGTAGTAGGTTCCGATGCAGCCCAAATCGGCCGCAAGGTTGGCGTCCAACCCAATGCCGATGACAAAGGGCTTGAGCACGATGCCCTTGGACTGCAAAATGCGCGAAGCCTCGCAGGGATCGCCGTCGCAGGCCTCGACGCCGTCGGTGATGAGGATGATGATTTCGCGGCAGTCGGCGCAGTCCGGAAAATCGCCGCCCGCCTTGAGGATGCTGTTGGCGATGGGGGTGGTGCCCATCGGCCGCAAGCCGGCAATGGTTTTTTGGATGCGCGGAATCGAGTTCGTGCTGAACGCCACCTCGAGCCGCGTGTCGTTGCAGTCCTGGGGCGGAACCGGTTTTTGGTGCCCGTAGACCCGCAGCGCGAGCTCAAAGTTGGGTTGTTCGATGCGGCCCAAGCTGTCGAGCAGCTCGCGCATCAGGCGCTGGGCCACTTCCATGCGCGTGCCCGTTTGCCACCTCGAGTACATCGAGTTGGACGCGTCAAACACAAACAAAATGCGCGTGAGCGGCTCGGGCTTTTTTTCGGGCGGAGGCAGCACGCCCTGCGCCCAGGCCCCGAAGGAGCTGGCAAGCAAGAGGAGTGCGAACAGTCCGCGGCGAAGCATCAGCGGTGGGCTTAGTAGTCGCCGAGGGTTTCGGGGCACTGCGCCAGGGCGCGGGCGAGCTCGTCGTCGTTGGGCGCTACGCCGTGCCACTTGTGGGTTCCAGCCATAAAGTCGACGCCGTGGCCCATGGCCGTGGTCATGATGATCACGACGGGCTTGCCTTTGCCCGTGCGGGTTCCGGCCTCGCGAAGCGCAGCGCGCACCGCGTCGAGGTCGTTGCCCTGGGCGAGGTGCATCACGTCCCAGCCAAAGGCGGCGAACTTGGCGCCGAGGTCGCCCATCGGCAGAACTTCGTCGGTGCTGCCGTCAATCTGCTGGCCGTTGGCGTCGACCGTGGCGATGAGGTTGTCGACCTTTTTGGCGCCGGCGTACATCGCGGCTTCCCAGATCTGGCCCTCTTGAAGCTCGCCGTCGCCGTGGAGCGTGTAGACCAGGTGGGGGTCGTTGTTGAGTTTTTTGGCTTGGGCGGCACCGACGGCGACACTCAGGCCTTGGCCAAGCGACCCGCTGGCGATGCGCACGCCGGGCAGGCCGTCGTGGGTCGTGGGGTGGCCCTGAAGGCGCGTGTTGATCAGGCGAAACGTCGCGAGTTCCGCCACCGGAAAGTAGCCCGAGCGCGCCAGCGTGCTGTAGAGGACCGGCGAAATGTGTCCGTTGCTCAAAAAGAACAGGTCTTCGCCGCGGCCGTCCATGGTGAAGGCGGCGGGGTTGTGGCGCAGCACGTCAAAGTACAGGGCAGTGAAAAACTCGGTGCAGCCCATGGATCCGCCCGGGTGGCCCGATTGCGGTTTGTGCACCATGCGCAGGATGTCGCGGCGAATTTGCGAGGGGTAGTCGTAGATTGAGGCCATCAGTAGCGGATTTACCGCAAAAGTACGGCCTCTGTTCGGCTACCTTTGCGGCCCGAAAAAGAAGTAATTAACGAGTTATGAAGGTTGGAATCGTAGGTCTCCCCAACGTCGGCAAGTCGACGCTGTTTAACTGCTTGAGCAACGCGAAGGCCCATGCGGCCAACTTTCCGTTCTGTACGATTGAGCCCAACGTGGGCACGGTCAACGTTCCGGACCCGCGCATCGAAGCCCTTTCAGAGATCGTCAACCCCGAGCGGGTGCAGCCGGCCACGGTTGAAATCGTCGACATCGCCGGACTGGTGAAGGGCGCGAGCAAGGGCGAGGGCCTGGGCAACCAGTTTTTGGGCAACATTCGCGAGTGCAACGCGATTTTGCACGTGCTGCGCTGCTTCGAAAACGACAACATTACCCACGTCGACGGCAGCGTGAACCCGCTCCGCGACAAGGAAACGATTGATTTTGAGCTGCAGCTGAAGGACCTCGAAACCCTCGAGAAGCGCCTGGACCGCGCGCGAAAGGCCGCGAAGAGCGGAGCCCGTGAAGCGGTGCGCGAGGTGGAGATGGGCGAGCGCCTCAAAAAGCACCTCGAGCAGGGCAAGTCGGTGCGCGGCTTTGACCGTACCGAAGAAGAGGCTGCGTGGATCGACGAGTACCAGCTTTTGACCGACAAACCCGTGATGTACGTGTGCAACGTCGAAGAGGCGTCGGCCAAGACGGGCAACGACTGGGTGGAAAAGGTGCGCGCCATGGCCGCCGAAGAGGGCGCGGGCGTGCTGCACTTGGCCGC
>JBEAQA010000197.1:0-5690 GCA_041164105.1 Bacteroidota bacterium
GGGCGGAATCCCATTTCAACCCAGAACGAATCGTTCATCAGGACGTCGTAGTGCTGCCCGGTGTGGGCCACCCAATTCATCCCGCCGGCGTCCGCAATCGCCGCGGCGAGCGGCTTGAGCTTGACAAATTGGGGCCGTGCACCCACGACGTGGGCTATTCGGTACGGGGTTAAGTTGGCATCCATCCTCTGTCGGCAAAACTAACGTATTGATTCTGCCCAATGATCAAATGATCCAAACAGGTTAACTCCAGGGTACGGGCCCCTTCGACCAAGCGCTGGGTTAGCTTGCGGTCCTCTTCGGAGGGCTCCAGTCGCCCGCTGGGATGATTGTGCGCGACCACCATGGCCGGCGCACGCAGGGCCAAGGCCCGCTGGTACACGACGCGCACGTCCGCCGCCGTGGCAGTCCACCCACCGCGACCTAAGCACTCGTAATGGACTACTTTGTTCCCGCGATTGAGGTAGACCACCCAAAACTGCTCGTGGTCCAACGCGGTCAAGCTCGGGTTCAGCAACTGAAAGACGTCGTTGGAACCGCGAATCACGCGTTCCCGACCGCCGCCCTCCGAGGACCCGACGCGGCGACCCAACTCAAACGCTGCGGCTACCGCCGCGGCCTTGGCCAAGCCTATTCCCCCCAGGGACTGTAGTCCAACCACGTCGGCTGCCGCAAGGCGGTGCACGTCGCCCCCAAACTCGTCCAGGACCGACCGCGCTAAATCCACGGCGCTTTGCGATCGCGTACCGGACCGTAAAATCAATGCCAGGCATTCTGCCGTGGCTAATCCCCGAATGCCGTGTGCCATGGCCCGTTCCCGGGGCCGGTCGTCTTCGGTCCACAACCGGATCGACGACGGTAGTTGTTCGTGCTTCATGATCCAAACCTCGGACCCTGATGCCCTTCTAGCCGTCCGTTAAACGTATGTACGCATTTGCTCCGGATCCCAATTCCGTGGGACAAAAAAAAACCGCCCCTCTCAGGGCGGTCCAAACAACCAATCTCGGCGTAATGAATTACGCCAAACCGTTTACATGCTTTGCCAAGCTCGACTTCAAGTTCGAAGCCTTGTTCTTGTGAATGATGTTGCGCTTAGCCAGCTTGTCGAGCATCGACGAAACCAACGGAAGCTGGGTCGTAGCCGCAGCCGCGTCGGTCAACGAGCGAAGTGCGCGAACCGCGTTGCGGGTCGTCTTGTGGAAGTACTTGTTGTGTACGCGCTTGGCCTGGATTTGGCGGATGCGCTTCAACGCAGATTTATGGTTAGCCATTGGAGCTAGTTTTTATTTGGTGACCCGTACGGGATTCGAACCCGTGATCTTCTCCGTGAAAGGGAGATGTCCTGAACCGCTAGACGAACGGGCCCTATGTTTTGGGAGCGCAAAGATACAAAGTTCCCTTTGATTCACCAACACCCCATGAAAAAATTAACGGCCCTCCGGACGGAATCCGAGGCGCTTGCCCGTGCGCTGGCGCAATTCTTCGCGAATACCCTCA
This sequence comes from Bacteroidota bacterium, assembly GCA_041164105.1. Classification (GTDB taxonomy): domain Bacteria; phylum Bacteroidota; class Bacteroidia; order Flavobacteriales; family Schleiferiaceae; genus TMED14. The sequence goes on from JBEAQA010000197.1 coordinate 1,498, forward strand.
AGAGCGAGCACCGAAACATCCTGAACTGCCTGAAATGGCGCAGCCTGAAGATCAAAGTCCATCGCTGTGACCATCAGGCGGTAAAGCCACTGCTGTAGGTCCTCACCGGACACCTCTGACTCCGACAACGGCAGATTCAGGGGCCCCACACCTTCGGCAAAGTGATGACCTTCACCGTTCACAAAAAACCGACTCATCAGGGTGCCCACGTCGTTCAAACGGCGCATCCGAAACGAATCTGAAAGAAAGTTGTACACGTGGATCAAACCGTAGTACGCTCTATTCGGATTGGATTTAACATAGTCCGTATCCCGCAACGTGTGCTCCTCAGGCAGCAGAAACGCATTGGTATGGACTTGAAAAACAAGGGAATCGCCCGAAAACCGGATTTCAAATTCGAACTCGCCGCGGTCCACAAATTCCACCACGACCGACCGGTCAATTCCGACCATTTTACTGTTCAAGTCCACGGCGACGGACTGCACGACGCGGCGCAATTCTGAAAAAGCAGACAGCACACGCCGATGCACCAACTGCTTATTGCTGGACTTCGTCGCCAGCGTCTGCAGGATAACTTGAGGACTTGCTTCGTACTTCATCCTTAGTAAGCTCGGGCGAAGAGTACGCGTTGGGTCGACGGTGCGCCGGTGAGTACGCAGCTTCCTGCCTCCAGCGGATTATTCAACGGAATGCAGCGAATCGTAGCCTTGGTCAGCTCCTTAATGCGTTCCTCCGTCTCGGGAGTCCCGTCCCAATGGGCCGAAACAAACCCTCCTTGATCCAATGCAGCTTCAAATTCCGCCCAGGTATTTACCACGTGCATGTTCGCTTCGCGGTGCGCCAGAGCGCGGTCAAACAAAGCCTGCTGGATTTCAGCCAGTCGGGCGGGCATCGACTCAGCCAAACCTTCGAGCGCAACGCTTTCTTTCGTCAGCGTGTCGCGGCGGGCCAATTCTACCACGCCGTTCGCGAGGTCGCGCGGTCCGATGGCCAAGCGCACCGGAACCCCTTTGAGCTCGTATTCGTTGAACTTCCAACCCGGCTTGTAGGTGTCGCGGTCGTCGTACTTAACACGCACCCCCAGGGCGCGCAAATCCGCCACCAATTGCTTGGCCACCAACGAAATGGCGTCCAATTCATCTTCGCCGCGGTAAATCGGAACAATCACGACCTGAATCGGGGCCAATTTGGGCGGAAGCACCAAACCGTTGTCGTCCGAGTGGGTCATCACCAGCGCCCCCATGAGGCGCGTAGAAACGCCCCACGACGTCGCCCACACGTGCTTGACCTCGCCGTCGCGGTCCTGAAACTTCACATCGAAGGCCTTGGCGAAATTCTGGCCCAAGAAGTGCGACGTTCCGGCCTGAAGGGCCTTGCCGTCCTGCATCATCGCTTCAATGCAGTACGTCTCGAGGGCTCCTGCAAAACGCTCGTTGGGCGTCTTGACGCCGCGGACTACCGGAATCGCCAAGACATTTTCGGCGAACTCGGCATAGACATCGAGCATTTGCTCGGCTTCCGCAATGGCCTCCTCGCGGGTGGCGTGGGCGGTGTGGCCTTCCTGCCACAAAAATTCCGCGGTGCGCAAAAAGAGGCGGGTGCGCATCTCCCAACGAACCACGTTTGCCCACTGGTTCACAAGTATGGGCAGGTCCCGGTAGCTCTGAACCCATCCGCGGTAGGTGTCCCAAATAATCGTCTCAGAAGTGGGACGCACGATAAGTTCCTCTTCGAGCTTGGCGTCCTCGTCAACGACTACGCCCTTTCCGTCGGGGGAATTTTTGAGGCGGTAGTGGGTGACCACCGCGCACTCCTTGGCAAAGCCGTCCACGTGGGCGGCCTCTTTGCTGAAGTAGCTTTTGGGAATAAACAGCGGAAAGTAGGCATTCACGTGGCCGGTTTCTTTGAATCGACGGTCCAATTCCGCCTGCATACCCTCCCAAATGGCGTAGCCGTGCGGCTTAATCACCATGCATCCGCGGACGCCGGAATTCTCAGCCAAATCGGCCTGAATCACCAACTCGTTGTACCATTTACTGTAGTCGGTCGCGCGCGGCGTCAAGTTCTTCGCCATACTTTGGTATGCAATTTGGGTTCTGTAGTAATCGAACCCCAAAAGTACGGACTATGCGTTACCTCTTACTCCTCGCCCCACTGAGCTTTTTGCTGACTTCGTGCGGAAGCAGCTCAGCGAAATTCCGCGATTTTGACGGAAGCTATTCATGGTCCAATTCGACTGCGTACCGCGAGGGCTACGAAAGCGGATACCAGCAAGGTTACCAAGAAGGCGCCGACGATCAAGCGGCCGAAGCCGGGCAAACCGAACGCGTAACCCGTACCCGCACCGTGGTTCGCTACGAGTACTATCCGACGTACTACTACCACTGGAGCCAACCTTGGATGGGCAATCCCTACACGTACTACGGCGGGTACAACCGTCGCCGCGGGTGGAACTACAGCTGGGGTTACGGCTGGAACGATCCGTGGTACAATGGCTACGGTTACGGTGGGTACGGCTGGAACGACCCGTGGTACAACGGTTACGGTTACGGAGGATACGGCTGGAACGATCCGTGGTACAACGGCTACGGATACGGATGGAATAACCCATGGTACAACGGATATGGATACGGCGGATACTACGGCGGAGGATACTGGGGCAACCCGTACTACCGTCGCTACGACCGATGGAACCGCCCTGGAGGTGGTTGGACTCAACCCGGCGGAGGCAGTAACCCTGGCGGCGGCAGCCAGGATCCGAACTACGACGACGGCCTGCGTCGCCAGCAAATCAACGGCAGCAGCACCCCCTACCGCCGTCCCATCGTAACGAACAATCCCGGTGGCGGAAGCGTCACGGACGGGCGTCCCACGGCAACCCCGGCCGAGCGAACTCCAGAAAGCAGTCCCGCGCGCCCGACGAATGCGCCCCGCCCCGGCACGCTGGACGAGGCTCAACCCACGCGCCCCAGCGGTTCGGGCTACCGTCCCGCTACGGCAGCTCCGGAGGTTCGCGAACCCGAGGTCCGCAAACCGACCCCAGCCCAGCGCGAACCCGAGGTCCGCAAACCAACCCCAGCCCAGCGCGAACCCGAGGTCCGCAAGCCGACCCCAGCTCAGCGCGAACCCGAGGTCCGTCGCAACACTGAGCCCGCCGCACGCCCTTCAGAGCCCCGCGCCAGCCAGCAACCGTCGCGCCCTTCGGAGCCCCGCGCCAGCCAGCATCCGTCGCGCCCGAGCAGCAGCCCGCAACCCCAGCGTGGCGGGAGCCCGAGCCCTCAACGCAGCACCCCGAGCGGCCGCCGTCCTTAAACCTACCCTGACATGACTCGATTCCTACTTCTTACCCTGGCCACCACGGGGCTTACCTCGGCGTGGGCGCAGCAAAGCACCAGCGCCGTCTGGATGCAGCGCAACCAAACATTTGGTACCGCGCGCTACAACGGTTCGGCAGGCGCCCTAGCGGCGTTCGGCGGCGACGGAACATCCGGACTGGAAAATCCAGCCCTCATGAACTCCACCCCCTTTGGCGGCTTAGAAATCACGGGGCACTACCGAAACGACCAAACCAGCCTGAGCAGCCAAGGGAGTGGCATCGGCCAAGCGTACATGGCGGGATCGTGGCGGGTCAACAGCCGCACCCGAATGTCCGTGGGATTGGCCTACCAGCAGGACGCGTGGTTCCCCAACTACTGGATTGATTCCGAGCAAAATCCGCAGACGTCCGCCGTGGCGCACTGGATCGAAGAATCCAACGGCTTTAGCCCCGAACAGCTCTTGGCCCAAGGGCGCTACGACGCCTACGTCGCCTACATGGGCTACCTGACCGACGTGGGCAGTGGGGCCAGCTACTCCGCCTACGCTGACGGACTGCCCACCTACCGCCAAACAAGGTTTGTCCGCGAATACCGAAGCACGTCGTGGTCGGTGCCCATCGCCCTGAAAACCGAGAAATTCTCGGTCGGAGTGCGCATTGAACGCCGCGACGGCCGCGCCCAAGAACGCCTTTCGCTAACCGAATCGGGATTTAATCCGAGCGGAGTGACCGCCGCCTACACCAAAAACGTAGTGGACAGCACGCGCTGGGGCCAGTGGACCGTGCGCTTTGGTGCTGCCGTCCAGGCCACGCCTACGCTCCGCTTGAGTGCCGCCGTGCAGCCGGCGGGTTCCGCCCAAGTACAGTGGGATTACCG
>JBEAQA010000198.1:0-2673 GCA_041164105.1 Bacteroidota bacterium
TTTGTCGGAACTGCAGCGACGGAAGACCGTTCGCCGATGAACGCCTGCTTTTTGCTGCACGACGAAGGGGCGCACAAGGACCTGTTTGACGGCCTGGCCAAAGAAGCCGGCCTCGTGGGACTTGCCGGCCACCGCAGTGTGGGTGGCTACCGTGCCTCGATGTACAACGCCCTCGAGCAATCGAGCGTGGATGCCCTTGTGGAAGTCATGCGCGAAGTGGAACGCCGCGCCTAATCATTTAAATCGTTTATCATGATTGTTCTCGCCAACGACGGAATCGCCCCCTCGGGCCAAGCCAAACTCGAAGCTGCCGGCCACACCGTGCTGACCACCAAGGTGGCCCAAGAGCAGCTCGCCGACTTCATCAACGCTGAAAAGGTCGACGTACTGCTGGTGCGTTCGGCGACCACGGCGCGCGCGGCCCTTATTGATGCCTGCCCCGGACTCAAAATGATCGGACGCGGCGGCGTCGGAATGGACAACATCGACGTGGACTACGCCAAGAGCAAGGGCCTGAACGTGTTCAACACGCCGGCGGCCAGCTCTGAAAGCGTGGCGGAACTCGTGTTTGCCCACTTGAGCGGGCTGCTGCGCTTTTTGCCCGACAGCAACCGCATGATGCCGCTCGAAGGCGAAGCCAAGTTCGACGGGCTGAAGAAGGCCTACGGCAAAGGACTCGAGCTGCGCGGAAAAACCCTTGGAATCATCGGCTTTGGCCGCATTGGCCGCGCGGTGGCCCGCCAGGGCTACGGCCTGGGAATGCACGTGGTCGCCCACGATCCGTTTGTCACCGACGGCAGTTTTGACGTAGTGTTTGCCGACGGCCAAAAGCTGTCGACCTCGGCCGCAATGCTGTCAATGGACGAGCTGCTGGCTACGGCCGACGCGGTGAGCATCCACATTGCCGGTAAAGCCGAAGTGCTCGGTGCTGCCGAGCTCGCCAAGATGAAAAAAGGCGCGTTCTTGGTCAATGCCGCCCGCGGCGGAGTCGTCAACGAAGAGGCCCTGCTGAATGCGTTGGATTCCGGCCACCTTGCCGGCGCCGCGCTCGACGTATTCACCAACGAGCCCACGCCGCACATCAATCTGCTGATGCACGACAAGCTCTCGCTCACCCCGCACATTGGCGCCGCGACCGAAGAGGCCCAGGACCGCATCAGCACGGAGTTAGCTGACACCATCATCGCGAACGCGTAATGGCTCGTTTTGAGCCCTTTGCTGCGGTCCGTCCGCCCCGAGCCCTCGCCGGACTGGTGAGCACTCGGTCGTACGTGACCTACAGCGAAGAGGAGCTCGCCCACAAGCTGGGGACCAATCCGTACTCGTTTTTGCACGTACTGCAGCGGCGCTCGCCCCAAGAGGACGTGCGGTTTAGCGGCGTCCGCAGGGGCTACGAGGACTTTTTGGCGGACGGCTACCTCGTGCCCGACGCGGAACCCCACCTCTACCTGTACCGCCAGCAGTGGGCCGGCCAAACGTTTGTGGGCTACCTCGGTCTGGTGTCGCTCGAGGACTACCGCGCCGGCCGAATCATTAAGCACGAGCACACCCTCGAAGCACGCGAGGCCCTTTTTGCCCGCTACCTCGAAACGGTCGGCTTTCACGCGGAACCGGTGCTGCTGACGCATCCACCCCTCGCGGAGTTGTCGGCCACGGCAGCCCAAATTCAAACGACCGAGCCCCTACTCGACTTCGCCACCACCGACGGCGCGGTGCACACCCTGTGGTCGGTGCCGGCCCCCGAACCCGTACAGGCCGCGCTCGCCAAGATGGGCCGCCTCTACATCGCGGACGGACACCACCGAATGGCTTCGTCCGAGCGCCTTGGCGAGGATGCCTTTGTCATGGCCTATCTGGTCGACAGTAGCCAGCTTTCGATTTCGTCGTTCCACCGGCACATTGCCGGACCGGCGGTCGGCGACTGGGTGGCCGCAGTAGGTGCCACCCCCATGGCGGAGCGCCCCCACGGACTGCCCGAAACCGGATTTTATGCCTTGGACCACCGCGGATGGTGGCGCTTTGAGCCCGAAGGCTTGTCTTTTCCCGAAAGTACCTGGCTGTTTGATCGCGTTTTGGCTCCATTTTGGAACGTCTCCGACGAACGCCACGATGCGCGCGTGCGCTACGAACCCGGCGTGGTCGACCTCGAAACCCTCGAGCACGAGCGCCGCGACCAGGAGACCATTTTTGTGCTTCCCCACCCCCACTGGGGCGACATCGAGCGCTGGGCCGATCAAGGGAAGTCGGTTCCGCCCAAGTCCACCTACATTGAGCCCAAGCTCCGCTCGGGCGTAACCCTGTACGCCTGGAAATGAGTGCCGACCTCAACGCCTACCGCGGCCTGCTAAGCACGCTGCCCGACCATTGTACGCTGGTCGCCGTCAGCAAGTTTCAACCCCTCGAGGCCATCGAGGCCCTTTACGCCGCGGGGCACCGCGATTTTGGCGAAAACCGCGTCCAAGAACTTGCTGCTAAAGCTGAGGCGCTGCCCAAGGACATTCGCTGGCACATGATTGGCCGGATTCAGACCAACAAGATTCGCGAATTTGCGCCGTTTGTGCACCTCGTGCACAGCGTCGACCGCCTGGATGTGCTCACCGTCCTGCAAAAAGAAGCCCTGCGCGCGGACCGCGTGGTGGACATCCTGCTGCAAGTGCACATCGCCCAAGAAGA
>JBEAQA010000199.1:0-6779 GCA_041164105.1 Bacteroidota bacterium
AACGCTACGGTGAGGGCATAGGCCAGCCCCCAGAGGCTGCGCTGCATCATAGGTCGGCGAAGAGGTGGTCTTCGACCAAGAAAAAGTAGAGCTCGCGGCCTTTGTTGGGGTCAACCTTGGCTTGAAGTACCGCTTCGTCGCGCTTGCCTTTGAGCGTGATGATGCTGATGGGGCGCTGTTCGCGGTGGTACTTGTTGATGGCCGACATGCCGTCGCTCAGGCTGTTGACAACCTGCGAAACCCGCGCCAGCACGAGGTGAATAGCCGGAAGTTGAGCAAACTTCAGTCCTTGCGTTTGGGCGTCGGTGATCATGATTCCGCCGGTTTGGGCGACGGCCGCATGGCAGGTCGTGGCCATCGCGTCAGCCTCGAGCGGATTGTCAAAAATGACCTGGAGGCCGGCGGATTGAAACCAGGAATGCAGGCTTTTTTCGGGGACGAAAAACTGGGCTTGCCCGGTTTCGGAACCCACCGCACGCAGGTTCTCTACAACTTCGTCGACGCTGCCGCAGTACACGAACAGGCCGCCACTCTCGGTGAACCGACGCACAAACGCCAAGTCCACGGGGTCGGTGATGGCTGAATACGGCTTTTGGGGCTCTGCAGCCTCGTCGCCCGATGCTTGCGGCGCACCGCTGAGCACCGTCAGGAATTTACCAATCCAACCCGCCATATTGGGGCGAAAATTACGGATTATTTGCTCCGCTTTCGCGGGGCCTTGTGCACAACATATTAACAGGTTTCGCCGCCCGGCGAAGCCTTAGTTCTGCGGCTCCGATTCCTTCGATTCGGCGGAAGTTTCGCCCGCGTCGGGGTGGACGTCGTTGGACGTCGCTTCCGGGTCGGCCTGCGGCGCAACGGCGGTATCGGCGGCCGCGGGTTCCGTGGGAGCGTCGGTGGCCTCTGAGGCTACAGGTTCTGCCGTGCCGGCCAAGGCTGCAAGGCGCTCCTCGCGGCTCTGCCATGGGCGCTCCCCGAAAATGGCCACGAGGTTGTCGCGGAAGATCACTTCTTTGGTGAGCAGTTCTTGCGCCAGCGTTTCGAGCTTGTCGCGGTGGGTGCGGAGCAATTCTTTGGCACGCTCGTACTGGCCCTCAATCAGCTTGCTGATTTCTTCGTCGATCACCTCGGCGGTGCGCTCGGAATAGGGCTTGTCGAACTGGTACTCGTTTTGGCCCGACGAATCGTAGTACGTGATGTTGCCGAGGCGGTCGTTCAAACCGTAGACGGCGACCATGGCGCGGGCCTGCTTCGTGACTTTTTCAAGGTCGCTCAGGGCTCCGGTGGTGATGCGGCCAAAAATCACTTCTTCGGCGGCACGGCCGCCTAGGGTGGCGCACATCTCATCAAGCATTTGCTCGGTGCTGTTGAGTTGGCGTTCTTCGGGCAAGTACCAGGCGGCGCCGAGGGAGCGTCCGCGCGGAACGATGGTCACCTTCACCAGCGGAGAAGCGTGCTCGAGCAACCAGCTCACGGTGGCGTGGCCGGACTCGTGGTAGGCGATGATTTCTTTCTCTTCGGGAGTGATGATTTTGGACTTCTTTTCGAGGCCACCGACGATGCGGTCTACGGCGTCCAGGAAGTCCTGCTTCTCAATCACTTTCTTGTTCTTGCGGGCGGCGACGAGGGCGGCCTCGTTGCACACGTTGGCGATGTCGGCTCCGCTGAATCCCGGAGTCTGGCGGGCCAAGAAGTCCACGTCCACGTCTTCGCCGAGCTTGAGCGGGCGGAGGTGCACGTTAAAGATTTCAATGCGCTCCGAAACCTCGGGCAGGTCCACGTAAATGATGCGGTCGAAGCGTCCGGCGCGCATTAGGGCGCGGTCGAGGATGTCGGCGCGGTTGGTGGCCGCCATCACGATGACGTGCTCGTTGGTGCCGAAGCCGTCCATCTCGGTCAAGAGCTGGTTGAGGGTGTTTTCGCGTTCGTCGTTACCGCCGCTGAAGGCATTGCGTCCGCGGGCTCGGCCGATGGCGTCGATTTCGTCGATGAAAATGATGCTGGGCGACTTCTCTTTAGCTTGCTTGAACAGGTCGCGCACGCGGCTGGCGCCTACGCCGACGAACATTTCGACGAAGTCGGATCCGCTCAGCGAGAAAAAGGGTACTTGGGCTTCACCCGCTACGGCTTTGGCCAACAGCGTTTTACCGGTTCCCGGAGGGCCGCTCAAGAGCACGCCCTTGGGGATTTTTCCGCCCAGATCCGTGTACTTCTTGGGGTTTTTCAAAAAGTCCACCACCTCAAGCACTTCGTCCTTGGCGCCGTCGAGGCCGGCCACGTCTTTGAACGTGACTTTCACCGCGTTGTCGGCGTCAAACATTTGCGCGCGGCTCTTGCCGATGTTGAAAATTTGTCCGCCCGGTCCGCCGGCACCGCCACCGCCCATGCGGCGCAGCAAAAAGAACCAAATCGCCGCAAAGAGGCCAATGGGCAGCAGCCAGGCCAGGGCTTCGCCCCAGTAGTTCGGCTCGTCCTTGTATTCGATGCTGACCTCTGCCAGGTCGGGGTGCTGGCCGTAGAAGCGCTCGAGCGCACGGTCCAGCGATTCCGCCGGCATTTCAAACACGTAGTGCGGACCCTGGTTGGGGGCGTCGCCCAAGGCGGACTTGGCCAGTTCCGAATATTCGCTGAGGGCCGCCAGCGTGTCGGCCTTGATGAATACGTAGACTTCTTTGCTGTTGACCACCTTGACGCGGTCGACGTGGCCGCGCTCAATGCGCTGGCTCAGCTCGTTGAAGTTCGACGGCTGGGTTTGGGAGCCAAACTGCGACTGCGCGAACTGAAGGCCGAGCAGGCCGACGAATACGGCGATGTAGATCCAGCTAAAATTGAATTTCGGAAAACCCCCTTTCGGCGCTTCGCCAGGCTTGGGGCCTTTGTTTTTTTTGCTCATCAGGTATTAAACAGCTTCGACCAGGTATTGTTGGGGCAGCTTCACCGAGGGGGCGTCGGCCCACAGTCCTTCGAGGTCGTAAAACGCGCGGGCTTCGCGCTGAAAGAGGTGCACCACGGTACTTACGTAGTCCATTAAAATCCACTCCGATTGCTGGGCGCCTTCGACGTGCCAGGGCTTGTCGTTGGCCTCCTCGCGAACCCGCTTGTGCACGGCGTCCGCCATGGCATTCACCTGGGTGGTGGATTGGGCTTCCGCCACAATAAAGAAATCGCACACAGCATTGTCCAGCCCGCGAAGGTCCAGAAGTACGAGGTTTTCGCCCTTGATGTCGCTCACGCCTTCGAGGGCGCTGCGCACAATTTGGGGAAGTTCAGCAAACGTTGCAGTCATTCGGTAAAATTACCCGCCCTTTAGCACAATTTGGGTGCCAATTTCCGCCCGTTGCGCAAATGGGGCGGAATTCGCTGCATTTTTGCAGTATGCCCCCGGCGAATAATTCCATTAAATACATAGAATTCAGCGAGATAGACTCTACGCAGCGCTGGGCGCACGCCCATCCCGACGCTTGGAATTCCGACGGCTGGACTGCCATTTCGGCAGGTTCTCAGACCGAAGGGCGCGGCAGCGGGGGCACATCGTGGACTGACGTGCCGCATTCTTCGCTGCTGCTCACGTTGGTGAGTCCGCCCCTGGACTGGTCGGCGTCCTACGTCTTTGTGCGCCACGCTCAGGCTTCGCTGGTGGTGGCGGAATGGCTTCAGCATCAGGGTTTTTCGGTACAGCTCAAGTGGCCCAACGACCTGTACCTCGACGGGCAAAAATTGGGCGGAATCTTGACCGAAGCCTACTGGCAGCAGCAGGTTTGTACGCGCTGGTTTTTGGGTCTGGGAATCAATGTTTCGGGCGCGCCCGAAGGATGCGCCCACTTGCCCGGGCTTCGCCTAGAGGGTTTGGTCGCGGAGGTATCCGAGCGCTTGGCCGATGCTTTGAGCGGGCCGGTCGCTTCGGATACGCTGGACCGGTATTCGGCGCAGTTGCTGGGATGGCGCCAGCGCGGCCCCTTTGAGGACCTCGCGACGGGAACCGTGTTTTGGGCTACGCCGCGCTTTATTTCGCCCGACGGACGCCTCGGTATTCAGTTGGACAGCGGCACGGTGCGCTGGGTGGATCGAAAGGAGCTTCGCTGGCTGATTAGCCGTTGAGGCGAGCAGCCCACGCCGCTGGATCGTGCCGCCAGCCCGAAAGGGTTTCGAGCTCGGTTTCGGTCAAGGTTCCGCGCGTCTGCGCCGCCTTGAGAAGGTGGTCGTAGTCGCTGAGGGTGAACAACTTGCACTCGCTGTCCGCAAAAGCCTCGGACGCTTTGGGAAAGCCGTAGGTGAAAATCGCCGCCATGCCAAGGACGTGGGCGCCGGCCTCGCGCAGCGCGTCCACCGCCTGAAGGGACGACTTACCGGTCGAGATCAGGTCCTCGATGACGACCACGCGGGCGTTTTTGGGCAATTCGCCCTCGATGAGGTTTTGGCGGCCGTGCTCTTTGGGGGCCGAGCGCACGTAGACCATGGGAAGGTCCAGCTCTTGGGCAACCAGCGCGGCGAGGGCAATGGCTCCGGTGGCCACGCCGGCAATGGCGTCGACCGCGGGGTAGTGGGCGCGAATCTGGCTGGCCATCTGCTCGCGCAAAAAGGTCCGAACGCGCGGGTGCGACAGCGTCACGCGGTTGTCGCAGTAAATCGGAGACTTCATTCCCGAGGCCCACGTAAAGGGTTCGTCGGGACGAAGCGAAACGGCTTTAATTTGCAGAAGGAGTCCGGCCAGTGTTTCGGCCGTGGCAGCATCGAGAATCATGGCGCAAAAGTACAGCGAGCACGCCCTCACCGCCGCGGGCGGTTGGGTCGAAAATTCCCTAGGTCAGGTCTTGTGGATCCACCGCCTGGGTACCTGGGATTTGCCGAAGGGCAAATTGGAACCGGGCGAGGACATCGCGGACTGCGCCGTGCGCGAAGTCGAAGAAGAATGCGGCGTCACCGGGTTGGTGCTGGGCGAAAAGCTTTGCGAAACGGTGCACCGCTACGAGCAGCGGGGCACGCACTACGTCAAGACTACGCACTGGTACCGGATGCGGGTGGACGGTTGCCCCGAGCTCACGCCGCAAACCGAAGAGGGCATCGAGGCCGTCCGGTGGCTGACCTCCGAAGAGTGGGCGAAGGCCGCGGAAGCGACCTATCCGACGATTCAGGAAGTGGTTCGGACCGCTTCGGGCACAAAGCGGGTGTAGTCGCCGCCGTAGCGAATGACTTCGCGCACGTGGCTCGAGGCGACAAAGGCGTAGCGGGCCCGCGTTTGAAAAAACACGGTTTCAATGCTGGGTTCGAGCTCGCGGTTGGTCTGGGCGATGGCCTTTTCAAACTCAAAATCCGCGGGGTTGCGCAGCCCGCGCACCATGTACTGGGCCCCGATGGACTTGGCGAAATCGATGGTTAGCCCCTCGTAGCTGGCGACTTCGACGTGGGGAAGGTCCGCGAAGGCGGCCCGAATCCAGGCCGTGCGCTGCTCGAGCGAAAACATGTACTTTTTGTCGGCATTAAGGCCGATTCCTACTACCACCCGGTCGAACAGGGCGGCGGCACGGCGAACCACGTCGTCGTGGCCGAGGGTCAAGGGATCAAAAGATCCGGGGAACAGCGCGGTCTTCATGGCGGTTCAAAGTAGCTTCAGTGAGGTCGGCGGCGAACTGGCGCATTGAAATTCCGGCCGCCTTCAGCTGGCGCGGCACGATGCTCTCGGCGCTCATGCCGGGGATCGTGTTGATTTCGATGAGCACCGGGGCGGAACCGTCGGCGGGCAGGATGTAGTCGGCGCGCACAAATCCGCGCAGCGCCATACCGTCGACCAGGTTCAGGGTGGCGCGGCGAACCGCTTCGGCGGCGGAATCGGAAATCCGAGCTGGGGTGATTTCTTCAGAGGCCCCGTGGTACTTGGCTTCAAAGTCAAAAAAGGCCTTTTTGGGCACGATTTCGGTGATGCCCAAAATGCGGACGCCGTCGGGCGCCACGAAGGCTCCGCAGCCCAGTTCCGTGCCCACCACACCCTGTTCGACGACGAGTTCGTCGTCCTCGCTCCAGGCGGCGTCGCGGGCTTCGGGCCACTCGTCGGCCGAGGTGATGCGGGTAACCCCGTAGCTCGAGCCGCTGCGGCAGGGTTTGACGAAGAGGGGAAAGGGATGCTCCGCCATAAAGGCATGGACCGCGGATTCGTCGGTGCCCCGCCGCACGTGCACCGAGGGCATCACGCGGGCTCCGAGGCGCTCGGCTACGGCGTTCGTCCAAAATTTGTGAAAGGTCAGGGCCGAGGCCGCCGGGCTGCAGCTGGAGTAGGGGATTCCGGCTTGCTCCCAAGCCATGGCGAGGGTGCCGTCTTCACCGGGGTGGCCGTGGATCAGGTTGAGGATGGCGTCGATGCGGCGTTCGGAACCGTCGAGGTCGACGATGCTCCAGTTGCGCTCACTGAACCGCAGCGGAATTCCGGAGGCGTCAAACGCCTTCCAGCCGTCGCCGGGGTGCAGCTCCAGGCGCACGGGGTCGTAGCGGACCGGGTCGAGGACGTCAAAGACATGGCTTCCGCTCAAAAGCGAGATGCCGAATTCACTGGAGTAGCCGCCCATGGCTACGGCAACAAGGGGACGCATGGGCCAAAGATAGATGCCTCGGCCTACCTTTGTGCCGATGGGCAATTTGTGGCTATTTCTCAAGAGCAAGACCTTTGCGGTCAACGCCGTGCTGGCGCTGCTGTTTTTCATCGTGCTGGGCATGTCGGCCCAGTCGATTTTGAAGTGGGTGACGGGCTTTGGGGCCACCGAGACGGTTCCGGATTTGAGCGGAATGAG
>JBEAQA010000200.1:0-2737 GCA_041164105.1 Bacteroidota bacterium
TTGAACGCCTTGAGCGGCCGCGGCGTCCACGTCGTCACCGTGAACGACTACCTGTCCAAGCGCGACGCCGAATGGATGGGCCCCTTGTACCAGTTCCACGGTTTAACCGTGGACTGCATTGACAAGCACCGCCCCAACAGCGAAGGCCGCCGCAAAGCCTACGCCTCGGACATCACCTTCGGCACCAACAACGAATTTGGCTTTGACTACCTGCGCGACAACATGGCGCGCGATATGTCCGAGCTCGTGCAGCGCGGCCACCATTTTGCCATTGTGGACGAGGTGGATTCGGTCCTGATTGACGACGCGCGTACGCCCTTGATTATTTCGGGCCCGACCCCCAATGGAGACCGCCACGAATTCAACGAGCTGAAACCCTTCGTCGTTGAGCTCTTCAACGAGCAAAAAGCGGTGGCACAAGACGCCCTCATGCAAGCCAAGCGCCTGCTCGCGGAAGGCAACAGCAAAGACGCTGGTTTCCAGCTGCTACGCGCCCACCGCGCCCTGCCCAAAAACAAAGCCCTCATCAAATTGCTGAGCGAGGAAGGCAACAAAGCCCTCCTGCAAAAGACCGAAGGCGTCTACCTCCAGAACCAAGGCAAGGAGATGAAGCTGGTCGACGAGGCCCTCTACTTCTCCATCGAAGAAAAGCACAACCAAGTCAACCTCACAGACCGCGGCATTGAGCTTCTATCCGCCAAGACGAGTGCTGACTTTTTTGTCCTTCCCGACCTTTCCACGTCCCTGGACCGCATTGAAAAGTCCGAGGCCGACATGGCCACCAAGGCGCAGGAAAAGGACGCCCTCTCGCGCGAATACCGCCAGAAGTCCGAGCGCATCCACACCATGAACCAGCTCCTCAAGGCCTACACCTTGTTCGAGCGCGACGTGGAGTACGTCGTTATGGACAGCAAGGTCAAGATTGTCGACGAACAAACGGGCCGAATCATGGACGGGCGCCGCTACTCCGACGGCCTGCACCAAGCCATTGAAGCCAAGGAAAACGTCACCATCGAGGCGGCCACGCAGACCTACGCGACGGTCACCCTGCAGAACTATTTCCGGATGTACCACAAGCTTTCGGGCATGACTGGTACCGCCGAAACCGAAGCCGGCGAATTCTGGGAAATCTACAAATTGGACGTGACGGTCATCCCGACCAACCGCCCCATCGCCCGCGACGACCGCGACGACTTGGTGTACAAGACCAAGCGCGAGAAGTACAACGCGGTCATCGAAGAAATCATCACCCTCCGCGACGCAGGCCGTCCTGTTCTGGTGGGCACCACCTCCGTGGAAATTTCCGAGCTGCTCAGCAAAGCGCTGAACATGCGCAAGATTCCGCACCAAGTGCTGAACGCTAAGCTGCACCAAAAAGAAGCCGACATCGTCGCCGAAGCGGGTCGTCCCGGCACCGTGACCATCGCCACCAACATGGCCGGTCGTGGTACCGACATCAAATTGACCCCCGAAGCCAAGGCGGCCGGCGGCCTGGCCATCATCGGTACGGAGCGCCACGATTCGCGCCGTGTGGACCGCCAGCTGCGTGGTCGTTCGGGCCGTCAAGGCGACCCCGGTTCGTCGCAGTTCTTCGTGAGCTTGGAGGACAACCTCATGCGTTTGTTTGGCTCGGAGCGTATCGCCAGCCTGATGGACCGAATGGGCCACGTCGAAGGCGAAGTCATCCAGCATTCCATGGTGTCCAAGTCCATCGAGCGCGCCCAAAAGAAGGTCGAAGAGAACAACTTTGGCATGCGTAAGCGCCTTTTGGAGTACGATGATGTGATGAATGCGCAGCGCGAGGGCATCTACCGCCGCCGCCGCAACGCCCTCTCCGGCGAGCGCCTTCAAGTCGACATCGCCAACATGGCCTACGACCTGGCTGCGTCTTTGGTCCAAAACACCAAGCCCAGCAACGCCTTCCCGTCCTACGAGCTGGACCTGTTTGAAACATTCGGCATTGCCTCCCCCTTCACGGCAGCCGAATTTGAGAGCAAAAAGTCCCAAGACCTCATCCAGGGCACCTACGAGGCGGCCATGAAGAACTACAAGGAGAAGGCTGCTCGGACCGCCGGCCAAGCCCTCCCCGTCCTCGAAAATGTCCTGCGCGAGCAAGGCAGCAACGTGGAGCGCATCCTGGTGCCCTTCACCGATGGCGCCCGCGCCCTGCAAGTCTCCACCCACCTCCAAAAGTCCGTCGACAGCCGCGGCGCCTCCCTCATCCAAGACCTGGAAAAGGGCATCGTACTCGCGATGATTGACGACAACTGGAAGGAACACCTCCGCAACATGGACGACCTGCGCCAAAACGTGCAAGGTGCCGTCTACGAGCAGAAAGACCCCCTCTTGATCTACAAGCACGAGAGCTTCAACCTCTTCCGCGAGATGCTGGGCGAAATGAACCAAAGCGTCATTTCCTTCCTGTTCCGCGCCGGCCTGCCCGTCGCCGATCCGGCAGCACAAGCTCAAGCCGTTCGTCGCGCTCCTGCCCCCGCACCCCGCCGCGAGGCCTTGCAGACCAGCGGCCCCGGCAGTGAGGCTCCCGCCGCCCCAACCCGCGGTGCCGCTCCAAGCGCCCCCGCTCCTGCCGCTCCCCGGACGCCCGTCGCTACGGGCAAAAAGATTGGCCGAAATGACCTCGTCACCATCGCCAACATTGTTTCCGGCGAGAAAAAGCAGGTGAAGTTCAAGGTGGCTGAGCCTCTATTGAGCCAGGGCTGGACGTTGTTGGAGGACT